>NZ_JBHYIG010000083.1:0-10394 GCF_042740015.1 Streptomyces sp. NPDC059037 | reverse complement strand
GCGGGCGCGCGCGCCGGCTGGTCCCCCGCGCCGGCCCCCGCCCCCGCGCCCCCCCCCCCGCCCCCACCGCCCGGCGCCCCCCCCGCCGCCCCGGCGCCCGCCCCCGCACCCCGCCGCTTCCCCGGCCTCCCCGACCAGATCGCACACAGCCCCCGCGCCCGCCCCCAGGTCGCCCTCACCTTCCACGGCCAGGGCGACCCCGCCATCGCACGGTCCCTGCTCACCATCGCCGAGCACGCGGACGCCAAGATCACCGTCCTCGCCGTAGGCAGCTGGCTCGACGAACACCCCACGCTCGCCCGCCGCATCCTCGACGGCGGCCACGACCTCGGCAACCACACCCACCACCACCTCACCATCAACGACATGACCGAGGCCGACGCCCGCGCCGAGATCACCGGCTGCGCCGAACGCCTGCGCCGCCTCACCGGCTCCATCGGCACCTGGTTCCGCCCCTCACGCGCCCGGCGGGCGACCCCCCTCGTCGCCCGCCTCGCCCACCGCGCCGGCTACCCGCACGTCCTCTCGTACGACGTCGACTCCCTCGACTTCACCTCGCCGGGCGCCCCGGCCGTCACCCGCAAGATCGCCTCAGAGGTGCGCGCGGGCTCCGTCGTGAGCCTGCACTTCGGGTACGCGGACACGGTCGCCGCGCTCCCCGCCGTCCTGGAAGACCTCGACCGCCGCGGCCTGCGCGCGGTGACGACCACGGAGCTGCTGACCTGATGACCCTCCACCTCGACCTCACCCGCCGCACCTCGGCGCTCATCGCCGCCGGTGCCGTCGTCGCCGCCGCACTCGCCGGCTGCGGAACCGAAACCCGCGAGAACGAAGCACTCAGCACAAAGGGCGTCCAGAAGCCCGCCAAACCCAAGGTGGCGCCGGGCCTCCCCGGTATGCCGCCGGTCCTCGACCCCAAGGACGTCTACGCCGCCGACCGCCCCAACAAGCTCTCCCCGGTGGTCAAGGACTTCCCCTCCCGCGTCTACGTCCCCAACACCAACTCCAACACCGTCTCGGTCATCGACCCCAAGACGTACCAGGTCATCGACACCATCGACGTCGGCATCCAGCCCCAACACGTCGTCCCCTCCTGGGACATGAAGACCCTCTGGGTCAACAACAACCGCGGCCACACGCTCACGCCCATCAACCCCAAGACCGGCAAGGCGGGCAAGCCGGTCGACGTGCACGACCCCTACAACCTCTACTTCACGCCCAACGGCAAGTACGCCATCGTCATGGCCTCCATGGACCGCGAACTCGTCTTCCGCGACCCGCACACCATGAAGAAGGTCAAGACCGAACCGGTCAGCTGCTACGGCGTCAACCACGCCGACTTCTCCGCCGACGGCCGCTACTTCATCGTCTCCTGCGAATTCTCCGGCGAGCTCCTGAAGGTCGACACGGAGAAGATGAAGGTCATCGGCCAGCAGAAGCTGCCCTTCGACGGCGCCATGCCGCAGGACGTGAAGGTCTCACCCGACGGCAAGACCTTCTACGTGGCCGACATGATGGCCCACGGCATGTGGGTCCTGAGCGGCGACAAGTTCGACAAGCCGAAGCTCCTTCGCACCGGCAAGGGCTGCCACGGTCTGTACGTCAGCCGCGACTCACGCGAGATGTACGTCTCCAACCGCGGCGAGGGCACCGTCTCCGTCTTCGACTTCCCCAAGAACAAGCTCACCAAGAAGTGGAAGCTCCCCCAGGGCGGCAGCCCCGACATGGGCGGCGTCTCCGCCGACGGCAACACGCTCTGGCTGTCCGGCCGTTACGACTCCGAGGTGTACGCCATCGACACCCGCACCGGCGTCCAGACCGCCCGCATCCCCGTCGGCGGCGGCCCGCACGGCCTCGCCGTCTACCCGCAGCCGGGCCGCTACTCACTGGGGCACACGGGGATCTTCCGCTGAGTCCACCGAGCCCGAGTCATTCAACGGTTGACGACCGCGGCCACCGGGAACGGGGAGGGTAGATCCACCGCCCCGTTCCTCTGCCCCACAGGAGGCCGCGCATGATCCGAGGCATCGACGTCAGCTCGTACCAGTCATCGTTCGACACGGACGGCCTCTCCTTCGTCATCATCAAGGCGACAGAGGGCCGTTCGTACATCAACCCGAGACTGACGGCACAGACGAAGCTGGCACGGGACGGCGGCTGCGTGGTCGGCTTCTACCACTTCCTGTGGCCCGGGAACATCACGGCCCAGGCGGAGTACTTCGTCAGCAAGGCCCCTGAAAAGGCAGGGGACTTGCTGGCGGTGGACTGGGAGTGGACGGGGGATCATACGCGCGCGAGCAATGCGGAGAAGGACCGCTTCATTCGGGAGGTGAAGCGGTTGCGGCCGAACCACCGCACCGTCTTGTACTGCAATCGAAATTTCTGGTTGACCTACGACAGCACCTCGTACGCCGGTGACGGCCTTTGGATCGCCGACTACGTGACGGCGGGCAAGCCGCGCATCAAGGCGAACTGGCGGATCCACCAGTACACGTCGACGCCGCTGGACAAGAATGTGGCGGATTTCGAGAGCAAGCAGGCGATGAAGGAGTGGGCCACGGTTGATTGACGGTCGACCTACGTCCCGTCCGCCGCGAGCGGTTCCTCCCGGAACCGCTTTGCGGGCGGATTGTCGATGTAGTTATTCAGCAGGGTGAAGGTGCGCAGCTGGGCGGGAAGCGCCTCGTACCAGGCGAGCCCATATGCATTGCAGTTCGAGCAGACGAGGCCGCGTACGCAGGCGCCGCAACTCCTTCCGCCTGCGCAGCAGCCGTGGTCGTGGTCAATATCCGGGGCTCGTGTCTTTGCCGCTTCGGCGGATCCACATATCGCGCAGCGCTCGCCCTGGTATCGCCATAGCTGGTCGAGGAATTCCTTGGTCACGTTGTAGTGGCTGAGCTGGACCCGCTCGGAGTTGCACGGCTTGCAGTAGGGCCTTGGGAGTCCTGAACCTTTGATCGTGGAAAAGTCCTCTACTGCCTTGCTCTCGCCACACTCGATGCACTCAGCCATTCCGGTTTCCAGCAGTACTTTGAGTGAGACGTTGCCTCGCCTCCTTCGCAGTGGGCCCAGCGGCCTCCCGGAACTCTGTTGCTGGTAGTGAGCCGCGCAGAGCCCGCGGGCACTCACGGCCCTGTCGCAGTCATCGAAGCCGCACCTTCGGAAGACCCTTGGCTTTGAGCGTCGGTGATCGATGGGGGTCAGAGCCTTGCCTCGCTGAAGCTGCCTGTAGTGGGAGTTGCACAACCCTTTCGTGAAGTTGTGCTCATCGGAGGACCGGTCGCAGGTCCACTTGTCTCCGGCAGCCGAACAGATACGCATGGATCGATCAACGAACCGATTGGAGCGTGGGTCACAGCGGTTCCCTGTTAGGCCAGGGAGGTGGCACGGGAGTTCGATCAGACCCGTACCACGATCTTGCCGGTATGCGTGTTGGACTCCATCAGGCGGTGGGCGTCCTGGATGCGGTCCAGGCCCTCGAAGACCTCGGCGATCACCGGGCGGAGTGTGCCGTCCGTGAGGCCCGAGTTGATGTAGGCGGCCGCGCGGTCGCGGCCCTCCTGCGTCTCGGTGACCATCGGGTTCCCGTAGCCGTGGACGGACAGGGGCCAGTTCATCGGGAGGGTCGTGGGGCGGGCGTCCAGCCAGCCGTAGATGACGAGCTTGCCGTTGCGGACCAGCGCCTCGCCCAGGGCCTGGAAACCCGGGCCGCCGATCGCGTCGAGCACGATGTCGGCGCCCCGGCCGTCGGTGAGGCGTTGGGTCTCCTTGACCACGTCCTCGCGGTCGCTGACGATGACGTGCTCGGCGCCCAGGTCCAGGAGCTGCTGCCGCTTGGCCTCGGTGCGGGTGGTGGCGATCGGTACCGCGCCCGCGCGGCGTACGACCTGGATGGCCGCGGTGCCGACGCCGCTGGACGCGCCGGTGATCAGGACGTGCTGGCCCGGCAGCAGCCCGGCGGTCGGGAGCAGCGCGCCGTACGCGGTGGAGTACGTGACCCAGACGGCGGCCGCGGTCACCGCGTCCACTTCGGCGGGGCGCGGGACGACGGCGCTCTGCGGCAGCAGGACCAGCTCGCCGTACACGCCGTGCGCGCTCAGTTCGGTGTTCGCCGCCGTGAGGACGGTGTCGCCGGGGGTGAAGGCGGTCACTCCCTCGCCGACGGACTCGACGGTGCCCGCGGCCTCGTAGCCGTTGCGGGATGCGGGCAGGGTCGGCTGGTAGTAGTAAGTGCCCGCGCGGAGCAGGGTTTCGGCGCGGTTGAGGCCCAACGCCTCGACGCGGATGCGGACTTCGCCCGGTCCGGGGGCGGGGATCTCCACGGCGTGGATCCGCATGACCTCGGGGCCGCCGATCTCGTCAAAGAGCATGGTACGAGCGGTGGTTGACGCAGCAGTTGTTGTCATGCGGGAAACGCTAGGCGGGCTCTGCGAGACGAACCATGCCTGCTGCTCTCGCTTTTATACCCGTACGTCTCGCGGGGTGTGGCGCGCGCTACGGTACGGACATGGACGTACTCAGCGACGCGATAGCCGCCATGCGGACGGGGCGGCCGCACTCCTCCCGTACGGACAAGGAAGCGCCCTGGGGGATGCGGTTCGCCCCTTCGAACGGCGCCGGGTTCCATGTGGTGCTTCAGGGTTCCGCCTGGCTGCTTCCGTCGGGTGACGGGGCGGAGCCGGTGGCGCTCGGGCCCGGTGACGTGGTCTTCCTTGCGCACGGGCGCGGGCACGGTCTCGCGAGTGCGCCCGATGCCCCGCTGGTGGATTTCGCCCTCGCCCCGGACGGCTCCTGGCCGAAGACGGAGGGCGACCGGGCGGCGAGCACCGTGCTGCTGTGCGGGGCCTACCAGTTGGACCGGGCGCGCGCCCATCCGCTGCTCGCCGAGCTGCCGGAGGTGGTGCATCTGCCGGCCAGGGTCGGGGAGCATGCCTCGCTGAGGTCCGCCGTGGAGCTGCTCGGTGCCGAACTGGCCGACGCGCAGCCGGGGTCGGACGCCGTGATTCCGGCGCTGCTCGACACGATGCTGCTGTACATCCTGCGGGCGTGGTGGCTGCGCGAGCAGGCCGCGGGGCATGCGACGGGCTGGGCCGCCGCGCTGCGGGACCCGTCGGTGACGGCCGCGTTGTACGCGATCCATGACGACCCCGCGAGGCCCTGGACGGTGGAGGAGCTCGGGGCGCGGGCGGGGCTCTCCCGCGCGGCGTTCGCCCGCCGGTTCGCGGCGTCCGTGGGGGCGAGCCCGCTCGCGTATCTGACGTGGTGGCGGATGACGACGGCGGGCCGGCTGCTGCGCGAGGAGGATCTGCCGCTGCGGCAGATCGCCGAACGGGCGGGCTACACCTCGGAGTTCGCGTTCTCCAGGGCGTTCAAGCGGGAGTTCGGGGTGGCGCCGGGGCAGTACCGGAGGGTTCGGGCCGCCGGGTAGGGCGTACGCGGCATCGTGTGTGTGACCAGGGGCACAGGAACTCTCCCGGGGTCGCGGAGAGGTCATGGGTGTGAGTCCTACTGAACTGGGAGACGGCATCCATGCACGGATACGGGCCGGGGAGCGGGAGGCGTTCGGCGAGCTGTACGAGGCGTACGCGCGGACGGTCTACAACCACGCCCTGCGGCTGACCGGCGACTGGTCGACCGCGGAGGAGGTCATGTCCGAGACGTTCCTCGCGGCCTGGCGTACCCGGGAGCGGCTCGATCCGGACCGCGGTTCGCTCAAGCCGTGGCTGCTCGGCATCGCGACGCACAAGGCGCAGAACGCCAATCGCGGTCTGCGCCGGCGGCTCGCCTTTCTGTCCCGGCAGCCGTCGCCGCCCCAAGTGGCGGATTTCGCCGAGGAGTCGGCGGGCCGGCTCGACGACGCACGGCGGCTCGCGGCGGTGCACGGCGCGCTGCGCCGGCTGCGGCGTCCGGAGCGTGAGGTGCTCGTGCTGTGCGTGTGGTCGGGGCTCGACTACGCGCAGGCCGCCGAGGCGCTCGGGGTGCCGGTGGGCACGGTGCGGTCGCGGCTCTCGCGGGCGCGGGCGCGGCTGCGGCGGCTGAGCGAGGACGCGCTGGACGCGGAGGCGGGAGAAGTGACCGGTGTGAGGGAAGTGACGGAACCGCTCCGTGGTCGCGGAGAGGTAGAGAGTGAGGCCGCGTTCGCGGCCCTGCCCCTGCGGGAGGAATTCCGATGAACGCCGCCACCCCCTCTCGGGGAGAGGCCGAGGCCGAGGTCGAGGAACTGGCCGGTCTTCTGCCGGAGTCGGCCGAGGAGGAATGGGAACTTCCGCCGGGCCGACACCTTCACCACAAGGACCTCCTGATGCAGCAGATCGACCGTGACACCACCCCCGTTTCCGTATCGCCCCGTCGGCGGCTGCTGCGTCCGGCGGTGCTGATGCCGGCGGCCGCCGCGCTGGCCGTGGCCGGGATCCTGGCGGCCACGCTCCCTTCCGGTGACGCCGACGGCGTACGCGACATGGGCGCGGCCCGGGGTGCGGAACAGGGTGCGGCCGTCACCCTCGACCGGATCGCCACAGCTTCACTGAAGGCCGACACGAAGCCGGTGAAGGACGGCCAGTTCGTCTACGTCCGCAGTCTGGTCCGGGCGAACCAGGGTGAGTTCAACGGTCCTGTGAAGCTCGGCGCCCCGCACAAGCGGGAGGTCTGGATGTCGCAGAACCCGGCGCCCGTCACGGACATCGGCATGATCCGCGAGAGCGGGAAGGGGGTGCCGATGTCCGGGCAGGACGTGCCCGTCGAGGCGTCCGCGGAGGACGGTTCCGACGACACCGGCGCCATCCCCCCGGGCCCCGACCGCCCCACGTACGCCTGGCTCGCCTCGCTGCCCACCGACCCCGACGCCCTCCTGAAGAAGCTGTACGCCGAAACGCGGGTGAGCGATGGGCGGGAGACGAAGGCGCAGGCCGTATTCGACAAGATCGGCGGCCTGCTCGCTGAGACGATCATGCCGCCGGAGAACGCCGCCGCCCTCTACAAGGCCGTCGCGAAGCTCCCCGGTGTGACCGAGGTGCCCGACGCGGTGGATGCGGCGGGGCGGCACGGGATCGGCATCACCATCGATGAGTCGGCGTACGCGACGCGCAGCGAATGGATCTTCGACAAGAAGTCGTTCGCCTACCTCGGCTCACGCGGCTACATGACCAAGGACCACAAGCCGGGCGGCAAGCCGGGAGATCAGGGGAATGCCGAGGTTCTCTACAGCAGTGACGCGGTCCTGGACCGCGCGGTCGTCGATCAGCGCGGCATGGAACCCACCAGCGGCCGCGGCTGATCACGGTTCGCCCGCACGGCCCGCAGCAGCAGGAAGAGCAGCAGCCCGAAGGGGGAGAGGAGAATCGTGAAGACCAGGAGCGGGCCCATGACCAGCGGGTGGATGCCGATGCGCCGGGCCTCGCGGTACATCCACTGACCGATCAGCAGGTCCCAGGCGATGACCTGGGCCCAGATGGCGCCCGCCCCGTCGGCGTGGACGAGCAGTTCACGGAAGCCGTCGATGTCCGGGCTGCTGACCGCGGCCCAGAGTTCGGGGAAGACGGGCAGGGCCATCGCGGCGTACACGGCGAGGATCGGGACGACGGTGAGGGGTGACGTGGCGATGCGGTCGGTCGTCCGCCACCCCGGCGCGAAGATCATGAGCAGCCAGACCGGGGCGGCCAGACAGAAGGAGAGGTCGAAGAGGAAACCGGTCATGCCACGAGCTCCTTGGTGTCGTTGGTTTCATCAACTGCCGGGTCCTGCACGGCTGTTGTCGGGGTGAAACGCAGTGCCCCGTACGTCCCCGCGGCCGTGGCGGCGACGATCAGTGCTGTCGCGGCCAGCGTCGCGCCGTCCGGGTGGATCAGCGGCTGGCCGCGCAGTGCCTGCCAGGTGACCAGGGCGAAGACGGCGGCGTAGGCGCCCGCGGCGACGAGGACGAGGCGCAGCCTGACCCGTTCGTCCGCGAGGCGGGTGAACCGCGGGGCGAGCGCGAGAAGCCCCATGAGCAGCAGCGGGAGCAACTGCAGCGCGTGCATGCCGAAGAAGTGCGGGATCCGCAGGTCGCCGCCGGTGGTGGACCAGCCGGTCAGCGGCATCGAGGGGCCGCCGTCGGGCACGCCGACGCTGTGGGCGCCGACGACCGGGGAGCTGCCCCGCACCTGTCCGGGCGTCGGCTGGGTCATACCGAACCCGATGGCGGCGCCGGCGAGCGCGAGGGCGATCCCGCACCGCATCGTCCAGGCGGAGGCGCGGTCGGGGATGCGGGCGCGCAGCAGCAGGACGGCGACGGCGAGGGTGGCGAGCCACAGGATGACGACGCTGACGGCCATCACGTTGTACAGCGCTTCGTCGAACGGCGTCGCGTGGTTGAAGTGGCTGCGCTTCCCGCGCACCACCTGCCCGGTGATGACCACCATCTCGATGACGCTGGTCAGGGCGACCACCGTGCCGGCCCACCAGCCGGCCCTGCGGCCCCGGTCGGGCATCGACAGCATCCAGGCGAGGGAGGGTGCGAAGCCGATGAACGAGACCGCGAACTTGAACGGCTTGGCCCAGATGGGCGCGCCCACCAGGGCCCGGTCGTCGACGACGAGTCCCACCGCGGAGACGACGGCGAGTAAGGCCATCGACGCGGCGAACAGCATGAGTGGCCGGTGCCATGAACGCCATGAAGACATAGGGGTCCCCTTGTCGGGAGGGTGGTTCTACGAAATATGGATAGTGGCGCTGTCCGCTATCCGATAGCGCCACTATCTATGATGGGTGGCGAGGATGGCAAGGGCGGAGAGAAGCGATGAGAAGCGATGAGCGGCGATGAGAGTGGGCGGGCCGTGCGTATTGGCGAGTTGAGCCGCAGGACCGGCGTGCCGGTGCCGACGATCAAGTACTACGTCCGTGAAGGGCTGCTGCCGCAGGGCGAGTTGAGCAGCCCCAACCAGGCGCACTACGGCGAGGCGCACGAGCGCAGGCTGCGGCTGATCCGCGCGCTGCTCGACGTGGGCGGCCTGAAGGTGGCCGCCATCGCGGAGGTGCTCGGCGCGGTCGACGATCCGGGGCGCCCGCTGCACAAGGTGCTCGGCGCGGCGGCGGACCGGCTCGGCACGGCGGGCGCCGCCGACGACGACGCCGAGGCGCGGGCCGCGCAGACCGCCGTCGGGGAACTGATCGCGCGGCGCGGCTGGCGCGCCCATGAGTCGAACCCCGCGGCCGACGACCTCTCACGCGCCCTTGCCGCCATGGGCCGGGTGGGCCACGGGGCGTTCACGGAACTCCTCGACGAGTACGCCGACGCCGCCGAGATGGTGGCCCGCGCCGACCTCGGCTATGTGAACCGCCGGGTCGCGGTCGAGGACCTGGTGGAGAGCGTGGTGATCGGCACGGTCCTGGGGGAGGCGGTGTTCAACGCCATGCGGCGGCTCGCGCACGTGGATGCGTCGGCGCGGTTGTACGGGGCCGACGGTGCGGGGCGGGGGGAGGCCGAGGGGTTGGGGGGCGGGGGCTGACTCAGCCGCGGGTCGGCAACCGCCGCAGGGTTTCCTGGAGTTCGGCCTGGGACACCCGTGCCGCCTCCTCCGCGTCCCGCGCCTCGACGGCCCGTACGAGGTCGGCGTGCGCGGCGTCGCCGGGGTTCGGCTCGTCGGCGCGTACGCCCGTGAGGTGCACGAGGCTGATCAGGGCCTCCCGCAGCGCGGGCATGAACTCGGCGAACAGGTCGGTGAGGACGGGGTTGTGGGCCGCTGTCACCACCGCCGCGTGCAGCGCGATGTCGGCGTCGATGAACGCGGCGTCGCCCGCGGTGGATGCGGCCCTGCGGGCTTCGAGTGCGGCCCGCATCGCCGCGATGTCCTCGTCGGTGCGGCGCAGCGCGGCGAGCCGCGCGGCCTGCACCTCCACCAGCATCCGCACCTCGTACGCGTCGGTGACCGCCGCCTGCCGCAGTCGGGTCGGCCAGTCCATGACCTCGTGCGTCGCGATGACGAAGACGCCGGAGCCCTGGCGGGGCTGCACGAGCCCGGCGCCGGCGAGCGCGCGCAGGGCTTCGCGGACGGTGGAACGCCCGATGCCGAGCTCCTTGGCGAGGGTCGTCTCGCCGGGGAGCTTGCTGCCGATGGGCCAGTCGCCGCCGGTGATCTGTTCGCGCAGGCGGGCGGCGGCCTGTTCGACGAGGGGGCTGGGGTGGAGGGAGTTCAGAGGCATTGCGGGGCACCCGGTATTTGTCTGAGGACCACTTGTCTGGGAAGTACTTGTCTGAGGACCTGAGGTGTGGCTAGTGTAGCCGCGTGATCTTCTGCGGTCTCCTTCTTCTCGGCTGCCGCGGCGGGGCCTGAAGCGACCGGCACCCCCCCGCGGGGGGTGGGGCTGGCCGGCGCGCGGGCCGCCCGGCGGCGGGTGGGGGTTGTGATGACAGGGGCACC
>NZ_JBHYIG010000082.1:4197-32126 GCF_042740015.1 Streptomyces sp. NPDC059037 | reverse complement strand
GAGACCGGGGGTGGGCGCGCTCCCGAGTCGATGGGTGCTGGCGGCGGCTCGGCGGATGTCGGTGGCCGCATCCCCGAACCGACGGTCGCCGACGGCGGTAGCTCGGCGCAAGCCACAGACTGCGCCCCTGAACCGACGGTCATCGGCAGCGGCTCGGCGGAAGCCGCAGGCCCCGTCCCCGAGCCGACGGTCGCCGACGGCGGTAGCTGGGCGGATGCCACAGACCGCGCCCATGAGCCGGCGGTCACCGACACGGTCACCGACGGCGGCTCAGCAGAAGCCGCAGGCTCCACCCCCGAACCGACAGCCACCGGCAGCGGCTCAGCAGAGGCCGGTCGCCGCACCCCCGAACCGACGGTCGCCGACAGCGGTAGCTGGGCGCAAGCCACAGACTGCGCCCCTGAGCCAACGGTCACCGACATCGGCTCAGCCGAAACCACAGGCCCCATCCCCAAACCGACAGCCACCGACAGCGGCTCAGCAGAAGCCGGTCGCCGCACCCCGAAACCGACAGCCACCCACAGCAGCTCAGCAGAAGCCGGTCGCCGTACCCCCAAACCGACAGCCACCGGCAGCGGACAGGAGCGCACAGACGCCGCCGGGCACGCGCACACCGCATCCGCCCTGCGCGAGCTCCTCGACCTGCTCGCCCGTGACGCCCCCGCCGAGCACTTCGCGCGGCCGGCCGTCACCGCCCGCGCGGCGGGGGCCACAGCTGCCGACCTCGGTGCCATCGACGAGGCCACGCAGACCGCGCTGCGGGTGCGGCGCACCCTCAACCAGCACCAGCGCAGGGAGGCCGAGCTGACCGCCCTGTTCGACACCGCGGGCGACCTCGCGGCGCTGCGTGACCTGGACGCGGTGCTCCGCGCCATCGTGCACCGGGCCAAGCTGCTGCTCCGTACCGACGTCGCGTATCTGTCCCTCAACGACGACGCGGCGGGCGACACCTACATGCGGGTGACCGACGGCTCCGTGTCCGCCGCGTTCCAGAACCTGCGCCTCGGCATGGGCGAGGGGCTCGGCGGCCTCGTCGCCCAGACCGCCCGCCCCTACGCCACCGGCGACTACGAGGTCGACCCCCGCTTCCAGCACACCACCACCATCGACAGCGCCGTACTGGAGGAAGGCCTGCACGCCATCCTCGGCGTACCGCTGCGGCAGGGCACCCACGTCATCGGCGTACTCTTCGCCGCCGACCGCACCGCCCGCACCTTCACGCCCGACGAGGGCGCCCTCCTCTCCTCGCTAGCCGACCACGCGGCCATCGCCATCGACAGCGCCCGCCGGATGGAGGAGACCCGGGCCGCGCTCGTCGACCTGAACGCGGCATCGCAGACCATCCGCGCGCACAGCGAGGCCCTGCGCCGCGCCGAGGACGCGCACGACCGTCTGACCGATCTCGTCCTGCGCGGCGGCGACTTCACGGAGGTCGCCACCGCCATCGGCGCACTCCTGCGCGGCGGCACCCTCATCCACGACGCGGACGGCACGGAACTGGCGCGGGTCGACGCCACACCCCGTACGCCGCTGGCCAAGGCCGTCGCCGCCTCGCGCGCCAGCGGCCGTGCGGTGCCGCAGGACGGCACCTGGGTGTGCGCGGTCCTCGCGGGCCCGGAGCGGCTCGGCAGCATCGCCCTGACCGACCGGCCCGACCTGGGCGAGGCGGACCGCCGCCTCTTCGAACGCGCCGGAGTCGTCACCGCCCTGCTCCTGCTCCTTCGCCGCTCGGCGGCCGAGGCCGAGGACCGCGTACGCGGCGAGCTGCTCGGCGACCTGCTGTCCCTCACCGGCACTCCGGGCCGCCTGACCGCGCGGGCCCGCAAACTGAACGTCGACCTGGCCCTCCCCCACTCGGTGTTCATCGCCCACGGCGAGTCGACGCCCCGGCAGTCCCTGCTCAACGCGGCGGCCCGCGCGGCCCGCGCCCGCCAGGGCCTGTCCGGCCTGCACCACGACCACGTGGTCCTGGTACTCCCCACCACCGACACGGCCTCCTGCGCCCGCGCACTCTCCGCCGACCTGACCCACACCACCGGATCCCCGGTGACGGTCGGCGCCGCGGGCCCCGCCACCGGCCCGGCGGCCCTCGCCCAGGCCCACACCGAGGCTTTGCGCTGTCTCTCGGCCCTGCGCGCCCTGGGCCACACGGGCCAGGGCGCGGATCTGCCGGACCTCGGCTTCCTGGGCGTACTCCTAGGCGACGACACGGACCTGGACTCCTACGTACGCCGAACACTGGGCCCGGTCCTGGACTACGACGCAAAGCGCGGCACGGAACTGATCCACACCCTGCGGGCCTACTTCGCCGCGGGCGCGAGCCAGTCCAAGGCGAAGGAAGCCCTGCACGTCCACGTGAACACGGTGGTCCAACGCCTGGACCGGATAGCCCAGTTGCTGGGCCCCGACTGGCAGACCCCCGAGCGCTCCCTGGAGATCCAGCTGGCACTGCGGCTGCACGCGGTGAGCGGTGGTGGTGGCGGCGGCGGCGGCGGCGGCGCCTGACGGAATCACGGTCTACGGCCTTACGGCCTTACGCCTACCCGAACGGATCAGGATTCAAGAAGCCCCGCTCACCGGGCCGCCGCTAACGTTCCAGCCATGGACATCACCATTCACACGACGGCCCTCCCGCACGACGACCCGGACGCGTCCGTGGCCTTCTACCGCGACGCCCTCGGCTTCGAGGTCCGCAGCGACGTAGGCCAGGGCAAGATGCGCTGGATCACGGTCGGCCCCGTCGACCAGCCCGGCACGTCCATCCTCCTGGCGCCGCCGGCCGCCGACCCCGGGATCACCGAGGCCGAGCGCCGCACCATCACCGAGATGATGGCCAAGGGCACCTACGGCTGGATCCTGCTGGCCACCCGGGACCTCGACGGCACTTTCGCGAAGGTCCAGGCGGCCGCGAACGCCGAGGTCGTCCAGGAGCCGACCGAGCAGCCGTACGGCGTACGCGACTGCGCCTTCCGCGACCCGGCGGGCAACATGATCCGCATCCAAGAACTCCGCTGACCGATCTGACTGACCGATCTGGCTGACCGATCTGGCTGACCGATCTGGCTGACCGATCTGAAGGGGGTCCTCCATGTGCCACCCCGCATGGTCACGCGAACGCACCGCCGCGCACCACCTGACCGAACTGGCCCGCCTGCGCCGCATACGCGACCGGATCGACCGCGACTACCCGCAGCCCCTGAACATCGAGGCACTCGCGCGCGAAGCGAACATGCCGCCCGGACACCTGAGCCGCCAGTTCCACCTCGCCTACGGCCAGTCGCCGTACGCGTACGTGATGAGCCGACGCACAGAACACGCGAAGGGGACCGGAACCACGCACACACCGGTCAGGATTCGAGAAGCCCCGGCGCCCACGCCAGACCTAGCGTGACGGACATGAACTCCATCGAATCCGTCACCCTGGAGGTGGCCGACCTGACGGCCGCCACCGACTTCTACACAGCCTTCGGTCTGGCCACGCACATAGCCCTGCGCCCCGCCTCCGAGACCCCGACAACCGGCTTCCGCGGTTTCTCCCTCTCCCTCACGGCGTCCCAGCCGGCCGACGTACGGGCCCTCATAACCGCCGCCCTCGACGCCGGCGCCACCCCACTGAAGCCCGCCGCGAAGTCCTTCTGGGGCTACGGCGGCGTCGTACAGGCCCCCGACGGAACGATCTGGAAGATCGCCACGTCATCCAAGAAGGACACCGCCCCGGCCACCCGGAAGTTCAACGAGATGGTGCTCCTGCTGGGCGCGACGGACGTGGCGGAGAGCAAGCAGTTCTACATCACCCACGGCCTCTCGGTGACAAAGAGCTTCGGCCGCAAGTACGCGGAGTTCGCGACCGGTTCAAGCCCCGTCAAGCTGGCCCTGTACGGACGCCGGGCCCTGGCCAAGGACGTAGGCGTCCCGGCGGACGGCACCGGCTCGCACCGCGTAGTACTGGGCAGCACGACGGGACCGTTCACAGACCCGGACGGCTTCACCTGGGAACCCGCACCATCCCTGACCCCGACCAACTGACGCCAATTTCGCAACGGAAGGACAGCGCATGGCAGCCGTACCGCCACGTGGGCTCGAGGAGAGGCTGCGGGACACCCGCGCGAGGCTGGAGAGCGACGTGGACCTCTGGGTAGCGACGCCGGGCTCCCCGGGTGTCCACCTCATCCCGCTCTCGTACTTCTGGGACGGCACCGCGTTCCTCATCTCAACGCCCCGCGCCTCAATCACCGCCCGAAACCTCCTCACGGACGGCGGAGTACGGCTGGGCATCGGCCCGACCCGCGACGTCGTGATCGTGGACGGCACGGCGGAACCGGTGGACGTCGCCGACCTCACCCCAGGGACGAGCGACGCGTTCGCAACAAAAACGGGCTTCGACCCACGCAAGCTGGACACCCCCTACCAGTACTTCCTGATCCGCCCACGCCGCATCCAGGCCTGGCGAGAGGCGAACGAGCTGCAGGGCCGAGACCTGATGCGAGACGGCCACTGGCTCGCCTGACGCCGGAGCCGGCCACCTACGACTACGTCCTCCCCAACCGGGGCGCACCCGCACAGCACGATCCGCTAGGCTGTCACCGGTCAGTGGGCTAACCAAGCAAGATCACCCACGGACCCCCGCCTTCGTAGCTCAGGGGATAGAGCACCGCTCTCCTAAAGCGGGTGTCGCAGGTTCGAATCCTGCCGGGGGCACCAAGCCAGAACGACAAAGGCCCAGGTCACGGAGCAAGTCTCCGGCCCTGGGCCTTAGTTGTGTGCACCCTGGCTACACCCTCAGACAGTCTCGCTACACCCTCACTGCTGGAGTCCGGCCCCTAAATGACCCCTAAATGACCCCTAAATGATCTACGCGTTGCCGCAGGTCGGGGGCCACTCGAAGGGGCAGGGGCAGCAGACCGCCCCCCGTGCGCAAAGCGCGTGAGGGGCGGTCCCTAGTGCCGGGCCGTCACAGAGGGGGGGCACCACTATGAGACGACCCAGCACGCCCATGGGTGCGGGCTCACCTCATGTGTAACAGCCACGCGACCCTAGGTCATCAGCCAAACGAGTGAACACGCGTTCGATTACTTCACACTACAGCCAGCCCTGCGGCGTAAGGCATATGCCGCAGGGCCGTAGACGTATCTTCACTTCTTCGCCACGCCGGACCCGCATCGGGCAACTAGTCAACTAACGTCACCTGGGCCTCGACACCCTCTCAAGTAAGGGCATACGTCGAAAGCGTGTATGGCGCACGTGCAGCTGCATTCCGTTCGCGCCCCGTGTGAAGTACGAGGCGGCCACCCGTGAGGCAGTCGGAGCGGGCGGCCGCCCCTCTCTCCCGCCGCACAGCCTCTCCAAGCTGGCGGCGGGGAGCCTGGGTCATCCCTCGCGGAGGGGCTCGACGAGCGGGCGACCGGGCACCGGCACGCCGCGAGCCTCGGCGCGCGCTGCCCGCAGCGCCTCGCTCTCCTCCTGCTCCTGGCACGGGCACGGGCAGCCGTCCTCAGGCGCCAGGATGAGGCGTTCGCCTTCGATGGCGAGGGCAGTGCCGAGCGTGCAGTCATGGGGCTCTGTCGGGTCTGTAGTGAGGAGCAGACGCAGACATGGCGCGCATGGGACGCGCAGTACTTCGGGGCCTGGACGAGGGTGGGAAACCCCCGGCGGGCCTGCTGAGTTGGTCATGGTTCTCCACTCGATGAACAGGGGGTAGGCGGCCGCTCCCCGCGCTCACCTCTGAGCGGCCGCCCCCCGTCCCGCCTCCAGCCGACGACACGGCCGGCGGCGGGGGCTCGGCGATGGGCTGGGTATGAGCCACGGGGACTAGGTGACCGGTCCTCGCTCGATCCAGTACGGCCCGTTCATCTGCCGGTTTGCGCGGAGGACGATCTGCCGTGTGTGCTCGGGGTTCCGCCCCAGCGGTGTGCAGATGGGGCAGATGTAGACCCCCGACCACGAGAGGTAGGCCTCGCACGGCTCGCCCGTGTGCTTGTCGCACACCCGCCCGCCTTCGAGCGAGGCCCGGTTGTCGCGCGGCGGTTGAACCTCCGCCACCGGTACCTTCTCAGGCGGTGGCGCTGGCTGAGGCTGCCTGGAGGTCGTCCTCGCTCGCACGGAACTCGTCGAACTCACCCGCGATCACCCCATCAAAGAACTTGCTGATCTCCAGTCGGGACATGAGCAGCACCGGCGACTTGGGGTCCTTGTCGTCGCTGATGGCGATCATTCGGGTGCCGTCGGGGATGCTGTGGTGCGGGTGGCCCTTCGCATCCGGGGCCGCCGCGAGGATCACGCATTCCTTCAGGATCGGGTCGAGGTCGGTGCGGCCTGCCTTGCGCCAGTTCAGGCCGGGCGCGGTGTGCTGTGCGTAGGGGATGGTGGTCTTGCCGTTGGTGAGCGTGCCCATGCGGCACCTCCTGATTGAGTGGGTGGATAGGGCGTCCCTCGCCCCGAGTGGATGAGCGCGACGCAGAGCGCTTCTCGGGGCGAGGGGGCTTACAGCCCGCCGGTGGACCGGCGGGAGCCCTTGGGTTGTGCCGGGGGCGTGATCCCGGCCATCGCGTGGCGTGCTGCCCGCCATACGATGCGCTTCTGCGTGCCCTTGCGGCACGGCGCCCCTCGGCGGCATCGGGGACAGCCCATGAGGTGCTGGACGTAGCGGCCGTAGACCTCTTCGACGACGCGCGAGGAGGTGAGCGAAGCCTGCGTGTTCATTGCTCTGCCTGCCTGGCAGCGGTGCAGGCGAGGGTGATGAGCACTTCTACGGCGGCGGGTTCGCACAGGTCTCCTGCGCGGCGCGGTGGCACGGCCCAGTGCGTGCCGGGCGGCTTCCTGCCGATGCGGGGCACCCCGAGATAGGTTCCCTTCGCCAGGAGCGGCGCGACGCGCTGGTGCTCCCACACCTGCCCGTGGAGAGGGCACATCAGGGGGTAGTACGTTCCGCCCATGGTGCGGTCGTCGTAAATGACCGGGCCGTCGAGGAGCTCCTCCAGGCACGTAGCGACTGCGCCCGGAGCCCGGCTTCCTACAGCGGCGTGGACGAGGGCTTCAGCAAGGCGGGGCGCTACGAAACGGCGGCCGAGCGGGAGCAGAGCGACGCCTGTCTCGGCCCATTCGTGCCAGGCGTGACCGGGTTCCTGTTGCGCCCTCGCCAGCCACTCTGCGGCTCTCTCTGTCTGCTGCGCATCCACCGTCTGCCCCTGCCGTCATCAGCGTCGATCAGGTCTGAGACCAGGGTGATGACGTGCAAGGACGCTAACTGTCACTCTTCAGTGACACCGGCTGTCACAGCCCGAGCCACGAGGACATGTAGCCCAAGGCGTCGGGTGTCCGGCGCTGCTGGTGGATCAATCCCTCGATCGTTGCTCGTGCTCCGGGGTGGTAGCGGGTCTGCTGTGGTGCCAGCTTGCGGGCTTCCGCGATGGAGCTGAGCGCAGCCTCACTGCGGCCGGTCTCCATCTCCGACCGTCCGCGGTCGATCCATACGTGAGCGCGCCGGGAGGTGGGCCATGAGTCGGGGATCTTCAACTTCCGTGCTTTCTCCACGGCCTTGCCGTACTTGCCCATCTCGGTGAACGCGGACAGCTCGTGAGCCGACCAGTTCGTGGGACCGAACGAAAGCCAGTGCACATGGCTCATGTCGCCGATACGGTCGACGATCGTCTTCGCCTCGGCCAGGTGGGTCTGCACCCTGTCGGCGTCGCGCGCGCGGGCGGCAATCACGGTGGCGCCGAGGTGCAGTTGCCCGGACACGGCGAGGGCTTCCGGAGTTTCCTCCCCTTGGTCAAGGAGGAAGTGGCCGGCGTCCACCAAGCGCAGCCCGATGGTGTGCTCGCCCTCGCGGTGGTAGACGAGGCCACGCATGTACTGGCGGACGGCGGAGAGGACAGGGTCAGACGCGCGTTGTGCCGCCCACTCCATGCGGTCCAGCGCGATGGTGGACAGGTCGTAGAAGCCGAGCTTGACGGTGACGTCGTGAGCAGTGCGGTAGGTGGAGCCGAGCGCGGCCCATAGTTCGGTGGAGGGTGTGCGGTAGGCGGCCGTCGTAATCTCGCTGATCAGGCGAGGCAGTGTTCGGGCGGCCTTGTTGAGCTGGGTCGCGCGCACCTGCTCGCACAAGGCTCCTGCTGCTTCCACAAGTTGGGGCGCCTCACGGGTGGCAACATCGGGATCGGCCCCAAGGTCGTACAGATCGAGCGATTCGCGGATGGGCCGAATCAACTCGGCAAGACGATCCTGTTGCAACTCGGTCATGTAGGGCTGTCCTGTCAGGGCGGTGACGTCGACGTGCAGCGCCCGAGCACATGCCGCGGTGAAGTCCGGACCGGCTGCCTTATGCCCACCCTCGACCTGGTGGACGTAGCTGTACGAGTAGCCGATCTTCAAAGCCAGACCACGCTGTGTGTAGCCAGCCAACTTCCGTTGCTTCGCGATCCGGGCCCCGGGATGGTCGTCTCTGGGCATACTGGAACTCCGTTCCTGACTCACCATCTGGAACGGTACCCGCGCTACGTGGCGCTGGACCGATATCTGCCCTTGATCCACCTGGATCAGGGGCAGTTGCATGTGGTCAACCACGCAAGGTGGGATGGAGCCATGACCTCACGGACGCTGTACCTCTTCGGCTCGGCCGCGCCCCCCGTCTTTCAAGCGGCGTCGGTGATCGAAACGGCACAGGCAGACGGGTGGGATGTTTGCCTCGGATTGACCCCGACGGCAGCCCAGTGGCTCGACGAGAGCCTGGACGACCTGGCTTCCCTCACCGGGCACCCGGTACGCAGCGAGTACAAGCTCCCTGGCGAGCCGGACGTGTGGCCGAAGGCAGACGTCATCTTGTTCGCCCCGGCGACGTTCAACAGCATCAACTCGTGGGCCCTGGGCCTCACGTCATCGTTCGTCGTCGGCGTCGTCGCCGAGGGCATCGGCAAACAAATTCCAACCGTGGCGATGCCCTGCGTGAACGCCGCGTACGCCCAACACCGCCAGTTGGATCGAAGCGTTGTGGAACTACGGGAGCAGGGCGTGACGGTCCTGTACGGCGAGGGCGGGTTCGTGCCCAACCCGCCGGGGTCCGGGCAGCCCAAGGGATACCCCTGGGATCTCGCGCTAGGAGCCGCGAAGCAGCTGCTCGACGGGGCATGAGGAAAGGCCCCCTCCCACCCGAAGGCGAGAGCGGGGAAAGAATCAGAGGAGCATAGTTTGGGACACCCTCAAGTACCACCAGAAAGCCGTGATCGAGATCATTGCGCAGATTTGGCAGGAGCCCTCGGTATGTCTGTAGCCCTCCGTGTCGTGGAGATCGAATGTGTCGATCCCATCCAACTCGGCCAGTTCTGGAGCGCGGCGCTTCAGACCGAAATGGGGCCGGGTAGTGACGGGGTGAATGTGCCGTTTCCTGGCAGTGACGTGTTGCTGTACCTCAAAGAAGGGCGCAGCCAAGGCGCCACGAACTGCGTGCGACTGCACCTAAATCCTCAGCAGCGTTCGCTTGTCGAAGAGGTTGAACGGCTTCAGGCGTTGGGTGCGAACGTCGTGAAACAGGGCTGGCAGCATCGCGGGTTCGGCCTTGGCCTGACACTGATGGCTGACCCGGAGGGTAACGAGTTCTATGTGCAAGCTAGCGATAAGGAGGTTGCCGTAGTTCAAGATGCCATTGAGGACTAGTGAGGGCTTCGGGTTGGCTGGCGGCAGGGAAGAGCGCTAGCTGCGATGGATGGAATTGATACTAGAGTTCCGAGAATAGAGGAGGGCAGGAGTAGGATATTCTGCTCACCTCCTCCTGCCGCTCTCCTTCATGGCCTTCACCCGCAGTACAGTGACTTCTTACTGCTGTGCTCTACCTCGGAGCCGTGGTCGGACCCTCCCCTGTCCCACACAATTGCAAGGGTCGCCTCGGTGTAGTAGCGGTGCTTGCTGATGATGTCTGTGCATTTGTGACTAACTTTTCCGTGGATGCCACACCTCCGCCCCCACCTAGTGTCCTTGTGGGCAATCGTGTGGGACCCCCTCATGATGGAAACGGTCATGCGGCACGCGTACGGAGTCTGCGTGCAGGCTTGGACGCCTGCGGATGCGTAGATCTTCTTGCCGCCATGCTGCAAGAAGTTTGGGGGCTCAACGGCAATCTTGCAGCCGCGGGCGCGGTCGCCCCCCTTGCCTCCGGTGTTGAATCCGGTTGATGCCTGAACATCACCCGGTGCGGCATTCGCTGTCACCGGAACGACCCAAAGGCCGAGAGCCGTGATACCGGAAATTGCTATTGCGGTGGCTTTTGTGCGGAGCAAAGTATCTTCCCCCTTGTTGTGTGCTTCCCGGCTGGCCCCGGGATCTTGAACTCAATCGATCATGGCGCAGGTGGACGAGCTTGGACGGCACGTTCTGGCCTGATGGCTCAAATGGGCTCTTGCGTGTCGTGCTCATATCGCCCATCCGGCCTTCTGACGTCGCAGAACTCGGTCTATGGGCGTGCGAGTGCGAAGTTAGGCCGGGAAACGGAAGGGCCGATTCCAGTATGTGGCCAGTGTGTCTGCCGGTGCGCCAGAGAGCCGAACTCTGATCAGTGACCGAATGCTTCGTACAGTTCCGGAAATGCGGAGCGAGGCCGATCGTGCAGCCAGCGAGGGGCAGCGGCCCGTGTACGTCCGCAGGCCCAAACACGTCAGACAGGGGTGGGAGGGCGCGGCCTTCGGACACAGAGATGGACCCCTCCCGCCCGAAGGCGAGAGGGGTCCAAGTCAGCGTGCAAGCAGTGACACCGCACCAGTAACGGCGCCTGCCACACCGGCGAGGGTGGCGATCGTGGGCAGCGGCCACCTCCCGCGCTCCAGGGTGCGGATGCGGGTCTCGTGATCCTGGATATTCGCGGCCTGTCCGGCGAGCCCATCGAGCTTGGAATCCACCCGCGTTACGGCATCGCGCAGGGGTCTCATCTCCTGGTACATCTGCGCCGAGCTGATGAAGACGCCGGGGTCCTGCGCCGTCACTCGCGCACCCTCACCGTCTCAGTCAGTCCCGGCCCCTCCATGCCGCCGCTCGTCGCAACTGCTGTGAGAAGTGCGAGCACGGCCGCGAGCCCAGCGGTGCCGAGCGCGCTCTCCCAGGGAACGGACAGGAGGTCCGTTGCGCCGGCGGTGAGCACTGCGGCGAGCGACTGCGCGAATGTCCGCACGACGCGCTCGGCGGTCGCCCTCCAGAAAGCGGAAGTCATCACGGGTCTACCTCACTTCTTGGGGAGCTTGAGCTTCTGTCCGACGCGGATGTCGTCGGGGTTCTTGAGGGTGTTCAACTCGGCGATCTCGGGCCACCTGTTGGCGTCGCCGAGCTTGGCCTTGGCGATCGCAGAGAGGGTGTCGTCCTTGCGGACGGTGTAGGTCGAGGTACCGCCCGGCGACCACGAGGCGGGGTGCTTGAGGCGCTCGTCCACGCGCTTGTGGATGTCGGCCCAGTCGAGTCCGGGCCCGCGCGGGTCGACCTTGCCGGGCTGCCAGTCGAGATGCCGGATCACGGACGCGGCAGTCCAGCCGTGACGGCGGCAGATCGCTGCCGAGGCCCGCACGATCGCCTCGACCTGAGCCTTGGGCCACAGATCCTCGCCGTCGCCGAGGTTCTCGCACTCGTACCCGTAGAAGTGCCGGTTGCCGTCGGTGTTCGCCTCGTTGTCGGCACGGAGCGCGCGCTCGGCGATGACCGCGCGGAGCACGTCGTCGTCGCCCAACCCTGCGTGGTTGGCGCGGCCGTAGCCGACGAGGTGCACCCGCCCGTCCTTCGTGATGACGCCATGGCACAGCGGGCCGGGCAGCGAGGAGTGCTCGTCGCGGCAGATGGCGGCCGTGCGGGCCGAGCCGGACGTGACGGTGTGGTGGATCATCACGCCGTGCACGGGGCCCCAGGCGCCCTTGTGGTTGCGGTTGTGGTGCTGCCAGTCGTCGACCTCGACGACGCGCACGCCCTCGTCGCGGAGCGCGTCGAGGAACGCGGACGCGGACAGTGGTGGAGCCATGGGATCTCCAGACATGAGAAAGCCCCGCACCTGATCAGGTACGGGGCTAGGGGGTGGGAACTCAGCGGATGGGTGGCAAGGGCCCAGAGATCTACGGGTCGTCAGCAGCGGGGCGTGGTGGTGGAATTGTCGAATGCCGAGCCGACGCTAACGAGTCCGCAGAGCACCTCCTTCTGGAGCGACGTCGGCTGCTGGCGGGTGGCGTCGGCGCCGGGGCCGGGGCCATCGTCGGCGCCGGCGGTGCCGGCCCCGCCGATGATGGTGACTGTGGCGAGCGTGACGCTGGCGAAGAGGGTGCGCATACGCATGGGGTACCTCCTGGCGAGGGAACTGACCTTTCGAGTCCCAGGCCTCACCAGTCCGGCATACAGATAAAACGATCATGGTCCGTCTGCGGTAACCGAACCGTCCGTTCGTGCGAGCCCGGCCGCGTCCAGGAGGCGGCCTCGTAGGAGCCCCAGATGTTGAGGCGGTCCCCGACGGCCCACGCGGTATTGCCGGGCTGCACGGTGGTCGTGCTGCTGGCGGTCTGGGAAGGCATCTCCGGGCTGTCCATGAACCCGCCGTCGCCATTGACGACGATCGCGGTCAGGGTCTGCGTGCTGGCGTTGACGTAGGCCGAGGCCTGCCAGCGCGCCGAGGCGGAGGTGTCGAAGATCCAGGCCTCCAGCGGCTGCCAGGTGTTGCCGTCGGCGGTGTACGGAGCAACCGGCAGGGAGAACGACCAGTTGGCGTCGGTGACGGACTGCGTCGAGGTGGCACCCCACGTGAACCGCATCGCGATGTTCACCGTGGGGCCCACGATCTGATAGCGGCCCAGGAGCGTGCCGTCGCCGAGCGTCGTCGTCCCGGAATCGGCCTGGCCTGGTCGCCACAGGGCGTACGCCATCGGGTTGTCTCCTCGGATGAGTCATCCGGGAGGTCGAGGAGGGGGTAGGACTGCGAGAGCGGGCTCCGGTGCTCGATCGTCAGCCGCCGCGGGGGGCGCCGTCATCGATCGGCTGGACTGTGCGGGCGGGAGGACGTTCGGTGGTCCCGTGGTGGAGTCGGTCGTCGGGTGACTCAACTTCGTCCGCGAGGCGGCCCTGTGCGGCCTCCCCATCGGAGTCTGTGCCGCCGGACCTGTCGTCGGGGGTGTTGGGCTTCCTCTTGGCGAGCAAGTCCGGTACCCACTCGGCCAGTTCAAGATCCATCGGGGAACAGACTCTCCTATCCGAACCTCTTGGCGGGGGTGCTGCGGGACGCGGCCCGAGAGTCCCGGGTGCGTCCCACAAGCAGTCGGCGGATCAGATCCGGTCGGCGGCGATCAGCAGGTACTGGAAGCTGCCGTTCTTGTACGCGGTCAGAAACGCTTCCTCGATGCCGGTGGCCAGGGAGGACTTGGCGCGCAACTCCCAGTACGGGATGGTCGCCGCGGTGAGGTCCACCACGCTGATCGGCACGAACCGGTTGTTCGCCATCTCCCTGAAATAGGCGGAGCGGGGGTGAATATCGCAGATGTAGTGGGCGTTGATCGTCGAGACCTCGCGGGAGGGCAGACCGTATGTGTCGTTGTAGCAGCCGGTGATGGTGACGTACCGGCCGCCGCGGGCGACGAGGCGGGCGTACTCGGCGAACAGGGCCGACAGGTCGACGTACATCGTGGACTCGTTGTTCCAGATGCCGCGGAACGAGCCGGTGCCGAAGCCGGTGTCGAGCATGTTCTTGAGGTGGAAGCTCACCTTGTCGTCCACGCCGCGCTTCTTGGCCTGCGTGGTGGCGAAGGCCACCTGGGTCTCGGAGATGGAGATCCCGTCGACGTGACAGCTGAACCGCTTGTTGGCGACCAGGCTGCCGCCGCCGCGGCCGCAACCGGAGTCCAGGAGACGGTCGCTGGGGGTGACGGCGCCGAGGTGGTCGGCGAGCAAGTCGGCCTGGGCGCACTCCAGACGGTGCAGTTCGGCGATGATGCGCTCGTCGCGGGTGCCCTGAGGGCCCTGCAGGACCGACCAGTCGACGTCGCCAATTCCGTAGTGGTGATGGTAGAAGCCGTCGACCTCGCCAAGGCGGAGGTTGACGGGGTTCTCCTCGCGGTTCCAGTAGTCGGCCACCGACTCCTGGTAGGGGCTGATGGCCGGGGCGGCTGCCACGCTGGCGCGGTGCGCTGTGGTGGTCATGCGGTGGTTGCCTTCTCTCACCAGTAGTTGGGCAGGGAGTAGCGGTAGGTGTTGGTCTGGTGCCATTCGTGATTGCCTGCGACCCAGGCCTCGAGGCTGGTGGTGTACCGGGCCAGGACCGGGTCCGCGGCGGCCAGGAGGGAGGATTCGTCCTCGAAGGCGTGCATGATCTCGTTGTGGATCTCGACGGCCTTCAAGTAGGCGTCCTTGAGGCCGCGTTGCTCCTCGGCGGCGATCACGACCGGCAGGTTCAGGTGGTGCTCGTCGACGGCCATCTCCTTGGTGAAGGAGTACAGGTCGTTGACGAGCGTGGTGGCGTTGCAGGCCAGCGCGGTGACGCGCTGGACTTCAGGGCGGGAGTAGAGCGGCTCGGGCAGCTCGTAACCGTCCATGGCGTCCACGATGGACAGGCAGGGCCGGAAGTTGTTGAACTGCCGCATCACCAGGTACTTCCACACCGGTGGGGTGGTGCGGGTCTGCGCCCAGGCGGCCTCGGCGAGGTACCCCAGGTGCAGGCGCGCCATGTCGTGGACGAACCGGGTGACCTGGCTGGGAGTGGCGATGTCCCGGTAGGCCCGGATCGCGGAGTCGTAGGAGCGCAGCGGAGCGTCCGCGGCAAGGCCCTCCTGCCACTGCTGTTGGTAGCCGTCCGCGGTGTGCAGGGGGTCCAGGGCGCTCTGCGCGATGATGAGCCGCCCGCCCAGGCCGACGGGGGATCCGCCGTAGTCCTCGCAGTAGCAGTCGTCGACGACGTTCTCCGCGACAAGGAGTTTGCCCGCGACGACGAGGTGCTCCAGGTCGACTGCGCCAGGGTGTTGCAGGACGACCGCACGGCCGGTCTGGAACCCGGCGAAGTCCCCCGCCCATTCAGGGGGAAACAGGTCGAGCTCATGGGCCCAGGCCTCGAGTCGCCTGTCCACCTCGGCGACCTTGGCCGGGTCGGCCGGCACGGCGGGCGGAACGTAGATGCCCGGAATCGGGTCACCGGCGCGGGGCTTGCCCGCGGGGGCGGGAGCGGACCGGCCCTGGTTCTCGCGCGGTGGCAGGAGGGCCCTGGCCGCCGATGTACCCAAGCCGGTCGGGCCGCCGGGAAGCCACGTCACCTCCCGCCCCTCCGGGAGCACGGGCCGCTCGACCGTCGGCTCCGGGAGTACGGGCAGCTCGACCGTCGGCTCCGGGAGTACGGGCAGCTCGACCGTCGGCTCCGGGAGTACGGGCAGCTCGACCGTCGGCTCCGGGAGTACGGGCAGCTCAGCCGCCATCTCCGGTGGTGCGGCGCACAGCTCCCGCTCACCGGGACGTCGTGCCGGGTCGGACAGTGCGGCGCCCACCAGACCCGCCACCCCAGGGGCGGCCGGTACGGCGAACACCCGGGACTGGGACAACACCGTTCAGCCCTCCTTCCCTCGCCGGACGGAGTGCTCAGTCACGCGGCCGTACCTCGACGTTCTCCAGCACGCCGATCGCGTCCGGGACGAGTACGGCGGCGGAGTAGTAGGTGCTGACGAGGTACGAGATGATCGCCTTGTTGTCGATTCCCATGAAGCGGGCGTTGAGTCCGGGCTCGACCTCGTCGGGCAGGCCGGTCTGGTGCAGGCCGATGACGCCCTCGTTCTCCTCGCCGACGCGCATGGCGATGATCGACGAGGTCTGGTGTTCCGAGACCGGGATCTTGCCGCACGGCAGGATCGGCACGCCCCGCCACGCGGGAATGTGATGGCCGTCGACATCGACGCTGCCGAAATAGAGGCCCCGCTTGTTGCACTCCTTGCCGAAGGCGGCGATGGCGCGCGGGTGGGCGAAGATGTAGTTGGTCCCACGGCGCATGCTGATCAGGTCGTCGAGGTCGTCCGGGGTGGGCGCGCCGTTGCTCGACGGGATGCGCTGGTCGAAGTCGGCGTTGTGGAGCAGCCCGAAGTCCGGATTGTTGACGAGTTCCTTCTCCTGGCGCTCGCGCAGCGCCTCGATGGTCAGCCGCAGCTGCTGCTCCGTCTGGTTCATCGGCTGGTTGTAGAGGTCGGCGACCCGGCTGTGCACCTTCAGGACGGTCTGCGCCACGCTCAACTCGAGCTCGCGCGGCTTGAGTTCGTAGTCCACGAACGTGGTCGGCAGGATTGGTTCGCCCTCGTGGCTGGAGAGGAAATCGATCTCGGCCTCACCGGACTTGTTCGTCGCCCTCTGCGCATTGGCACTGAGCTCCTGTACGTGCGCGCGAAGCTCCTCGCACTGGTCGGCGACCGCCTTGTACGCGCTCTTCGGCAGCGCCAGGACGGTCGTCGCGGTCACCGCCCGGGCCGTGAAGTCCCACTTGCCGTCCGCCCCCGCGAGTACGTTGCCGCCGAAGCTGTCGCCGTCCGACAGCCTGCCGACGACGGCCTCGCCCTCGTACTTCGCGGGCTTGATCTGTTCCACCTTGCCGTGCGCGACCAGGAAGACGTGGTCGGCCTTCTTTCCCTGCCGGACGATGACCTGGCCGGGGTCGAACTCCTTCTGGACGAACTTGTCGGCCAGCGCACCCAGCGTCGTGGGGTTGCCGAACCCGCGCAGCAGCGGCAGTTCGGCCAGCTCCGCGGGGACGACACGAACCTTGGACCCGTTCTTGTCGAACGTCACCTTGCCGTCCCCGACCGTGAACGACAGGCGTCGGTTCACGCGGTAGGCACCGCCGGGGACGTTGACCCACGGCAGCTTCCGCAGCAGCCACCGTGAGCTTTTCCCCTGCATCTGGGGTTCGGACTTGGTGGTGGTCGCAAGGTTCCGCGCCGCCGCCGTACTGAGGCTGAGCTGCTCCTGTGCTTGCTCCTGCGCCTTCGCGGCTTCTGGCGCGCGCGTCTCGACAGTCATCGGCTACCTCTCCCATTTCATGAGATGACCCGCCTGACTCCAGCAGGGCAGACTTCGCCACGGAGCAGACGTCGTTACGTTCCGTACACATTGGTAACGCATTGTGACCGATTGGCGTGGCAGGCGCGGCGGGCCGTGACAGGCCACACGTGAGAACCAAGGGGGTGTCTTCCCAGACCCGACACAGTGCGCCGACGTCTACGCAGGTCACAGCCTTGATCAGGAAGAACTCCCAAAGCGGGTGTCGCAGGTTCGAGTCCCCGGGGCACCAGCAAGAAGGCCCCGGACCGATCACGGTCCGGAGCCTTAGACGGAAAGCTGGATCTCGTCGAAGACAGCCGGCTACCCCGTTCGGCGCCCACGCAGGTCGTCGATGAGGCTCGAGATCTCTGACCGCGTCATGGAGCGCAACCATTCCCTGACCGTTCCCGTAGGCACAGGCAGCCGGGGGTCGATGAGCTCGGCGTGCGACTCGTTCATCTTCCTGGTACGGAACCCATTCCGGCCGAGAAGGTCCAGCGCGTACGAGATCTGCTTGTCGGTGGGAGACAGGTTGAAGGCGCCCAGGGCGAGCGCATCTTCCAGGTGACGCGTGACTGAGCCGGCAGTCCGGTCGTCGGGGAACTTGAAGTAGAGGGCATGCGCGAAGCCGGGGATGCGGCGCCTCCACCCGTTGCCGACGACGGGGATGTCGAGGATGCCGTTGCCGAAAAGAGGCTGCAACGGCCCGCCGAACCAGTCGCCCAAGAACCCGAACCGCCGTGGCCAGCACGGGAACCACAGGTTGGTCCACCGCACTACCGCGAACGGAGCCCCGTCGTAGAGCACTCGCCGGCCTCGCCAGGGATAGGAGTAGTTGGGCACCGCCCCAGATGGCTCTCGCGACCGCTCTTCATTCTGCGGCGGACAGGTCGGCAGCTCGCGCCGCTTGACCCGCTCCTCGAACTTCTTGCGCGTACGGGTGTACAGGAGGTCAGCGAAGTACATCGGCGTGCCGGCGCTGACGAAGTCAGTGATCAGCCATCGATTGCCCTGGGCTCGCAACCCGGACCACAACTTGTACTGAGCGTCGCGGAATTCGTCGATCTGCTCCCTGGTCGCAGTCTTCTGCACGCCTCGGGGCAGAAGCTTGGCCGCCGCCTGTTCCAGATCTCGCAACCCGTCGGGGGCTCCCGTTGCGTCCTTGGACGCCCGGTTGTTCATGGTGCCCCACAGGTGGCTGATCCCGTCGTACGCGATGTACGCACCGAGGCTGTGGGCGACGACAACAACACGCTGGTATCTGAATTTCCCGTCGTATTTGGAAGCGTGGAGTCTCTCCAGAAGCTCCACGAATCCTTTCCGGATCTCATGACGTACTTCGTACGACCGCGGCGATGCGTCGAGGTATCGCACTACATCGACGAAACTGTTGGTAAGGACACCGGGCAAGAATTTGCCGATGCGGGCCAGCAAGAATGTCAGGACGAAGCCCACCACAGCGCTGCCGGCCATTGTGCCGAGCAACTTGGAAAGCCATGCCCAGATATCCTGATCCGGCTGCAGATCCGATAGAGGACACACCCATAGCCACCAGGCACCGGCACCGAAAAGCGCCCAGAACAACAGCCACACGCCCCGCAGCCCCCTAGGTACCCGCCATGGCGGCTTCAGGAGCAGGCGTCGAAACGTCGGCCCCAGGTCGGCGAGCCGGTTGCCCTGCATGAGATGTGCCCAGTGGTACTCGAAGAATTCCGTCTGTGGACGGTCCTCGGTCGCCGGTGCCAGAAAGCGGCGGGACTCATACGAGTCAGTCACGATGTCCGGGCGGGAGAAGAAGCGTCGCTGCCCCGAAACGTCTGGTGGCAGCCCGGCACGAACGAACCCGGTCAGCGCGTCCAAGGGACGCTGCTCACCCATTCCGTGCACGATCACGACCGCCTGCCGCCCGCCTCGCTGGGATGGTGCACTCGCAGCCATTAGCCGCGCCCCTTCGTTCCGACGTCGCCGTCTCGGACGCTCTCCGTAAACGCTCTGAAGTGAAAGGCGCCAAGATTCAGCGTTGCCGAGATTCCTCACTTACGCGATAGGCCGTACTGTTCCCACTCTCCACGGGTCGGCCATCCTGTGCGACCGCCTCTAGGCCGAACGGGCAGGCGACAGGGCTCCGGCCCGCAAATCGGCAGCTGCCGCCTGACCGCCCTCAGAGGTCAACTCACCTGAGGCTGGGACGGCTTCGTGTTCGTGGCCCGTCGCTCCTCCAGAGCCAGGACCCCCGCCACCACCCCCGCCAACACCACAAGCGCCACCAGCGCCGGTACCACCGCGACCACCACCCCCGCGCAGAGGCACAGTGCGCCCCCGGCGATCAGCGGCACGGAGCGTTGGCCTGCGGTGCGGAGCAAGATTGCCGCGGCTGCGGCCAGGAACACGCCCGCACCGCCCGGAAGCGCCCAGGCCACCACCCCGTGCAGCGGCTCGGACAGGTCGTAGTGGGCGGTGTCGGCGACCTGCTTGAGGACCTTCTTCATTCCCAGCGCGGTGAGCACGACCCCACCCACCAGCGGCAGGTGCAGGAAGGTGTAGACGTCGCGGGCAAAGCGGGTCTGGTCATCGCCGGACAGTGCCGCGAGCCGATGCTCTGTCGCTGCGCTCACCTGCCCGAAGTACACCCGCCACAGCCCCGCCACCACGAGCAGGCCCACCGCGGCCGCTCCCAATACAGGCCAGGTGAGAGTGAATCCGGATACGCCTACTCCGATGGCGACGATCGACTCGCCGAGGGCGATGATGACGATCAGTCCGTGCCGTTCGGAGAAGTGGCCCGGTGAGGCCACGCGCCAGCCGGAGCCGCCGACGAGGTAGATCCCGAAGTAGTCGACCGCCACGGCGCCGAGCCAGAGCAGAACCTGTGTGAGGCCGCTGAAGGCGCTGCCGGCCAGGAGCAGGGCGAACGGCGGCGCCACGGAGAGCAGCGCGGTCCGCCGCAAGTTGGCCCGGAGCACCGCGTCATCCGGGTCGGACATCCAGTACGTGATGAGGTGCAGCACCCGCACAGCCCCGTAACAGAGTACGAAGACGAGCGGCACCGGCAGCCCGCCGGCCACGTCCGCATACACGTCGGGCACGGTCAGCGAAACGACCATGACCACGGCCATCACCGCGACGAGCACCCCGAACACCGCCCCGGAGTCGGCCCGCACCACATTCCCCAGCCAGGCGAAACAGCACCAGCACCACCACAGCAGCGCGAGCACGACGCCCCCGCCGAGCAGCCGCAGCGCGGTCGGGTCGGCCGCCATGAGCGCGGTGACCTGGGTGATGGCGTACACGAAGACCAGGTCGAAGAACAGCTCGGCGGGCGTGACGCGATGGTCGCCCTCCGTCGGAACGATCCGCGAACGCTCGCCGCGTATGGCCACGATTCCCCCTCCCGACCGGACCCACCGCCCGGTCGAACCCCGGCGGAACAATACCCAGTGCCGTGCAGCCAGGGGGTGCGGTACGGAACACGTGTGAACTCGCAGCGCCAGAGCCTTGTGGCTTCGTTCGCTTTCAGCGACAGCGTTTGTCGATGAGTTTCAGCAGCAGTCGGCCACCTTGGTGAGAGGGCCGCCGTCCTGGGTTGCGGCGGGTGCGCTCAGGCGGCGTGGCGGGCCTTGCGGCGGCGGACCGCGACGGAGGTGCCGACACCGGCGGCGATCAGCGCGGTGGCCACGCCGGCAATCGCCGCGGTGGTGTTGTCCGTGCCGGTCTGGGCGAGGTCGGAGCCCTTGGCCGCAGTCGACGGAGCGCTGTTGGTCTTCATGGTCTTGTCGATCCAGCCCGCGTAGGCGGGCGCGCTGGTGTAGAGGCCGGGGCCCTGTGAGCACGGCACCTTCGGGGCGCCAGGCCCCGAGGTGACGCCGATCAGCTCCCAGCGGCCGTTCCGGCCCTTTTGGACCTGCGGCCCGCCGGAGTCCCCGAAGCACGCCATGGCGTTGGGCACGGTGGTGATCGTGCACAGCCGGGTCCGTTCCGCGTAGCCGGGCGCGCACTCGGACTTGGCGCCTCTGCGGGTGTTCAGCTCCTGCAGCCGGTCCGGGAACTTGAACTCGGTGTCGACGGTGGTGCCGAAGCCCAGGAGCCGGGTCGGCGTGCCGGGCCGTCCTGCCTGCTCGGCGATCTTGATGGGTTGCTGGGCGACCGGGCGATCCAGGCGTACCAGCGCGATGTCGTTCTTGTTGGCGGCCTTGTTGTCGCCGTTCGCATAGCCGGGATGGACGAAGGTCCGGTCGATCTTCCGGACGGTGCCGCCGGACTTGCGGTGGTCACTGCCGACCCGCACGATGCCGTCCAGCTTGATGCCCTCGACCTTCAGGCAGTGAGCCGCCGTCAGCACCCACTGCTGATCGATCAGCGATGCCCCACAGTTCCCGTCGATCAGACCCTGGTCCGGGGCCGACTCCGGGATGGTCGCCATGAACGGGTAACTCTCGGTGGAGTCCGACCCGTTGACGATCGCTCCGGCGCTGCCGGCTATGACGGTGACGCAGGCCGCGGCCGCGAGAGCGCCGACTACAGTGATGCGGACGGTACGGCGGCGCGGCGGCTTGAAGCTGAACACAGAGGGTTCCCTTTTTGCTTGGTGGATCAGTGCGTATTCAGCCTCGTTGTCCGATGCCTGCCGGACCATCCGGGCAGCGGCCGGTCGATGGTGGGGCTAGCCCCCGGGCAATAGGCGTGTGCGGCTGTGAGGGCTCGGACTCGGCGCCCGCTCAGGGGGCGTCGCACCGCTGCATGTCGGCGACCCGGGCTACGCACCGCATCTGGACCGGGACGGCGACGGTGTGGCTTGCGAACCGTACGTTTCGTGAACCGCACAGTCCTCGGTGCCCGAGCGGCACAGCCCGAGCGGCGCAGCTCCGGCGGCACACTCGGGCGGCATGACAGCAGCCAAGCGCGGCTCAGGGCTTTTTCGTGGCGGATCGCTTCGCGCTCTTGCCTCTGGTGGTGCTCGTACTGCTGCGCCCCGGCTTCGCGGGCACCTTCTTCCGCCCCGTGGCCTTCTCCGTGGTTGCGCCCTTGCGCGACGGCGCCTTCCTGGTCGGTGCGGTCGGCCACTTGAACTCGATCTCCAGCTCGATCTCCCCGTCACCGATCTCGATCTCTATCTCGCTGCGAAGGTCGTCGGGGATCCGCAGACTCAGCGTTCCGGCGCCGAGTTCCAGTTCGGCATCCCCGCCTTCACTCAGCGCGGCTGCGATTGCCGTGAGCTGGGCAGCCGCCTCCAGGCGTGACAGCGAGCGCTTCTGCTCAAACTTGAGGTCCTTCATGCATGCCTCCGATCCGGCTACGAGGCCATCCCTGCCTACGAGGCCATCCCTGCTTCAGCGCTCCGACGGATTCATCGCTCCGACGGACTGGGAGCCGTGCACAGCGCCCAGATCACGAAGCCGTTGAGCGCGATCAGGACCATGGCCCAGAACGGCGCGTAGGGAATCCACAGGAAGTTCGCGATCATGGACAGGCCGGCCAGACCCACGCCGACGACCCTGGCCCAGGTCGAGCCCTGGAACAGGGCGGCACCGGCGAGAACGATGACAGCGCCCAGGATCAGATGGACCCAGCCCCATCCGGTGAGATCGAACTCGAACACGTAGTTTCGGGTGGTGACGAACACGTCGTCGTTGGCGATGGCGGAGATGCCGGCGAAGAGCATCATCAGGCCGCCAAAGATCATCAGTACGGCGGCGAAGACCAGCCAGCCACTGCCGAGACCGGTCCTCTCCGCACTTCGCGCCGCCGCACCCGGGTGGGCCCCACTCACATGACTGGTCATCGCCGGCTCCTTCGTGTCGTACGGCCCCGCACGGCCGCCGAATTTCCGTTCGGCCGTTCGGGCTACTTCCAATCTCGTCCTGTCGGGTGCGCCGCGCATGTCGGGGTGCGGGACCGGCAGCTCTTGGTGGGTAGTCCACAGGACATCTGCAGGAGGCCCGGACGGGGCCTACCGTTGAGGTGAAGCCCCGTCGATGATCCGCACGGCCGGCAGGAAGGGGTCCGATGACCCAGAACGCGACCTCGGCCATGCGCGCGGCAACCCACACCACTCCCGCGGAACGCGCGGCCATCGGCAAGGAGGCGCGGCGCCGCTCGCCGCGGTCGGGCCACGCCGCGTACAAGCCGTCTCCCGACCGGCCGGACCCGCTGGCGATCCTGGAGGCGCAGTCCGCGGCACGGGTGCCTGAGCTCGTCCCGATCCGCTACGGCCGGATGATGGAGTCCCCGTTCCGCTTCTACCGGGGCGCCGCCGCGATCATGGCGTCCGACCTGGCCGACAGCCCGACGTCGGGACTCAGGGCCCAGCTGTGCGGGGACGCGCACTTGCTGAACTTCCGTCTGCTCGCCTCGCCGGAAAGACAGTTGATGTTCGACATCAACGACTTCGACGAGACACTGCCGGGCCCCTGGGAGTGGGACGTCAAGCGGCTTTCGGCGAGTCTCGTCATCGCGGGCCGGGCGAACGGTTTCGACGACGCCGAGCGCGCCCGCATCGTGAGCGCCACGGTCCGTTCGTACCGCGAGGCGATGATCCGTTTCGCGGGCACGGGCAACCTCGACGTCTGGTACTCGAAGATCGATGCGAACCTGCTGGACTCCCTGGCCGCCGGCCGGGCCCAGGGGACGAAGGGCGGTCGCAAGAGGCTGGCCCGTGCCATGGTGAAGGCCCGCACCCGCGACAGCCTGCAGGCGTTCGACAAGCTCACCGAGACGGTCGACGGCAGGCCCAGGATCGCGGCGGATCCCCCGCTGCTCGTCCCGGCAGGCGATCTGCTGCCGGACATCGAACGCGGCGCGCTGGAGCGCCAGTTCCGCGGTCTGATCGAGCGGTACGGCAGGACTCTGCCTTCCGACCGGCGCACGCTCCTGTCGGACTACCGCCTTGCGGACGTCGCCCGCAAGGTGGTCGGCGTCGGCAGCGTCGGCACCCGATGCTGGATCTTCCTGCTGCTCGGCCGGGACGACCAGGACCCGCTCTTCCTCCAGGCCAAGGAGGCCGACACCTCCGTACTCGCCGAACACGTCGGGGCGAGCAGGTACGCCAACCAGGGCGAGCGGGTGGTCTCGGGCCAGCGGCTGATGCAGGCCACCAGCGACATCTTCCTCGGCTGGGAACGGGTGGACGGGATCGACGGCAAGCAACGCGACTTCTACGTACGCCAGTTGCGCGACTGGAAGGGCATCGCCATGCCGGAGCGGATGCGGCCCAAGGACATGCGGGCGTTCGGCGAACTGTGCGGGGCCACCCTGGCCCGTGCGCACGCACGGTCCGGCGACCGCATCGCGATCGCCGCGTACCTGGGCGGCGGCGAATCGTTCGACCGGGCACTCACCACCTTCGCCGAGGCCTACGCCGACCAGAACGAGCGCGACCACCAGGCCCTGATCGACGCCGTACGCGCGGGCCGTCTCACCGCTGAGGAGCTGCCGGCGGCCTGACCCTGGAGACGGCTCCCGCCCGAAGTGACTCCGCCGGCCCCGGTCCGCCAACCGGCTGACCTCCGGGGCGGGTCGCGGATCGCCCTCCGGGGCGGCTGGAACGATGCGCGCATGGCACCCGGAGCAGGCACTGCTGAGAGTAGTTCGGCCACGGCACGCGTCGTCCTCCTTGCCCTCGCGGCCGGTCAGTTCCTGATGGCGCTCGACAGTTCGGTCATGAACGTCTCGATCGCGACGGTGGCCGAAGACGTGGGCACGACGGTGACGGGTGTGCAGGGCGCCATCACTGCCTACACCCTCGTGATGGCGATGTTCATGATCCCCGGCGGCAAAGTCGGGGCGCTGATCGGCCGCAGACGCGCGTTCATGATCGGCTGCGTCATCTACGGCTGCGGCTCCCTCACCACGGCGCTCGCGCCGAACCTGCCCGTGCTGCTGCTCGGCTGGTCGTTCCTCGAGGGGATCGGGGCGGCGCTCATCATGCCCGCGATCGTGGCGCTCGTGGCGAGCAACTTCGCCGCTGAACGCCGTCCCGCCGCCTACGGTCTCGTCGCGGCCGCAGGAGCCGTGGCCATCGCGGTCGGGCCGCTCATCGGGGGCATCGCGACGACGTACTTCTCCTGGCGGTGGGTCTTCGCCGGTGAGGTCGTGGTGGTGCTCGGCATCCTGGTGCTCGCCCGCCGCATCGCCGACGCGCCGGTCGGCGAACGCCCTCGCATCGATCTCATCGGCGCCGTGCTGTCGGCGCTCGGGCTCGGGATCTTCGTCTACGGCGTACTGCGCTCGGACGAATGGGGCTGGTTCCAGCCGAAGCCCGACGCGCCCTCGTGGCTCGGGGTCTCGCTGGTCGTCTGGCTGATGCTGGCCGGCCTGCTCCTGGTCTGGCTCTTCCTCCGCTGGGAGGCGCGCATCGTGGAGCGGCACAGGGAGCCGCTCGTCGACCCGGGCACGCTGCACAACAAGCAGCTCACCGGCGGACTGACGATGTTCTTCTTCCAGTACCTCGTTCAGATGGGCGTGTTCTTCGTCGTACCGCTCTATCTGTCCGTGGCACTGGGCCTGTCCGCGCTCAAGACCGGCGCCCGCATCCTGCCGCTCTCCCTGACACTCCTTGCGGCCGCCATCCTGATCCCCCGCTTCCTCCCGGACGTCTCACCGCGGCGGGTGGTGCGGCTCGGGACCCTCGCGCTGCTCGCGGGCGCGGTGGTCCTGATGGCCGCGCTCGACGCGGAGGCCGGCGCGGAGATCGTCACCATCCCCCTCCTGCTGATCGGGCTCGGCATGGGCGCGCTGGCGTCCCAGCTCGGGTCGGTCACGGTGTCCGCGGTGCCGGAAGCCCGGAGCGCGGAAGTCGGCGGCCTCCAGAACGCCGTCAACAACCTCGGCGCCTCGATCGGTACGGCGCTCGCCGGGTCGATCATGATCGCCTCGCTGACGACTTCCTTCCTCACCAGCGTGGACCAGAATCCGGCGATCCCGGCCGAGGTCAAGAACCAGGCGAACGTCGAACTCCAAAGCGGCGCACCGTTCTTGTCGGACGCCCAGCTCAAGTCCGCCCTCGACGAAGCGGGCACGAGCACGGAGGTGACGCAAGCGGCACTCGACGCGAACGCCGACGCCAGGATCGACGGCCTGCGCGCCGCACTCGCCATCCTCGCCTTCGCCGCTCTGCTCGCGATGTTCTTCACGTCACGGATCCCGAAGACCCAGCCACGTTCGACGTGAGATGCGCCATGCCGCGTCCGGCTCCAACGATGTCCGGTAGCAGCACATGACGGCGCCGCAGACGCCCCGGGGAACCTGTCCGCGCGGGGCAGCATGCCAAGGAGCTTGCGGCAAGGACCCTTCTCCCTACGAATTCACGTAGTAGCGATCTCTCATTGCCTGCGTACCCGGACTTTCTCATTATGGCGAGGCCATCGGGCTGTCCGGGGGCTCAAGGCAAGGATGAGAATGAAACGAAAGCTCGCGACGACACTGGCCATGGCGGCAGTTATCCTCGCATCCATGGCCATGCCGTCCGAGGGTGCCGTCACCCCGTCCCGCCTTGGCGTCTACGTCGGTCCCGGCAAAACCGCCGAAGTCAATAATTCTCAGTCGTGGCTCGGGCGGTCGCAGGTCGACGCGACCGACTACCTGGATCCGGCTGAGAACATCAAGTGGAACCAGTACGCGACCAAGTACTGGGGCGACTGGAAGAAAGCCGGAGCCGACCGGGATTTCGTACTCGGGCTGCATTTGCTGCCCAAGGGCGGTACCTACGCGGAGGGGCTTGCCGGTAAGTACGACAGCCAGTTCCGGGACCTCGCCGACCTGATGATCAAGGACGGCCTCGGCGAATCCGTCATCCGCGTCGGGTACGAGGGGAACAACAAGAACATCGGACCGTGGCAGGGAACGGACGACCCGGCCGCCTATCGGGCGATGTTCCGGAGGGTCGTCGACCTGATGCGCGCCCGCACCGGGGGGTCCTTCCGGTTCGACTACAACATGGCCGTCGGCACCTCGGGCAAGGTCACGTCGTTCGAGACGCTGTACCCCGGCGACGCCTACGTCGACGTGGTCGGCCTGAACATCTACGACGTGTGGTGGGAGCACCCGGACGCCACGCCGGCCCAGCGGTGGAACCACACACTCACCACCGCCATGGGCGTGAATGAATTCAAGGAATTCGCCGCCGCGCACAACAAGCCGAAGTCATATCCGGAATGGGGCCTGTATAGGAGGGGCGACTCCTATATGGGGGGCGGCGACTCTCCGTACTTCATCGACCGGATGGCCGAGCTCGTCAAGGACTCGCAGTATCAGGCGTATTTCGACCACGACTGGGGCGGCGGAACGCTGGACGACTTCCCGAACGGAAAGGCGCAGTACAGGCTCCGCTTCGGCGGCTGAGGCCCGCCCCGCGGCCCGCACCGCAGCCCGCACCCGCTGACGCCGGTATGTTCGAGCGATCATCGCGAGGGTGGCTGCGGAGGTCGAGGGGCGCATGGATAGGCGGGGACGATGCCGTCCTTCGAGGTGTGGTCCGCGGACCTGCGCGACGACCCGTACTTCATCTGCGCCGATCGCTACTGGCGTCGCCGCTTCCTGGAGGAGCCGACGACCCGCAGGTTCCTCAACCGGGGGAGCGTGGAGTCCGGGGAACAGGTCGCGCAGGTGGCGGGAGAGGCGCTCGCAGGGCCCGGGGCGGAGCGCGGGCCCGAGGCGGAGCGCGGGCCCGAGGCGGAGCGCGTCCCCTTCTTCCTGACCCTCTTCCACGCGGGCAAGCTGCGGGCGAACTTCGCTCTGCTGATAGTCGGCGGAACATGGCTGATCACGCGGAGCCATCGTCGGCCAGGGCACTAAGCGCCCCGCTGGAAGTGCGGTGATCTACCCGCGAGCCGGTGGGGGCCGGTCGCGCAGTTCCCCGGGGCCCCGCCTCGCGGGCGCGGCGGGCGCCCCCCACACCGCGGGTCGCCCGGCGAGCACAGAAACAACAACAC
>NZ_JBHYIG010000082.1:0-4187 GCF_042740015.1 Streptomyces sp. NPDC059037 | reverse complement strand
AGGGCACAACGCGCCCCGCTGTTTGTGGGGTGATATCCCCGGGCGCGGGGGGGGGCGGGACGCGCTGTCCCCCGCCCCCCTTACGGGGCGCGCGGTACCGCACCGGACTTCGTCGAGTCCGCCGAGAAGGCGCTACACGTCATCCCCGGTTGCGGATGCGCACGCCGTGGCGGGTGCGCATGCGGTGCAGTTCCCACAGCGCCACCGCGGTCACGGACACCGGGCCGCCGAGCACCGCGCACCACTGTGCGGCCGGCGGCCCGTGCGGCATTCCGCCTTCGAGGGCGACGCTGCAGAGCATCAGCTCCCAGACGAGTACGACGGTGAGCGCGGCCGGCAGAGCGGCGTGCACGTTGGACGTGTTGAAGGCATAACGGGCGGCGTAGGCCGAGGAGAAGCCGAGGAACGGCAGCAGCCAGACGAGGCCGATGAGCAGCGCGAGCGCGATGAGGCCGTTCACGAGCGTGCCGTGGTTCTGCTTCAGGATGACGGCGCTGCCCGCCAGTACGAGTCCGACGCCCACGAAGATGCCGATGTACCAGCCCACGGCCTTGAGCGGCGCGCGCAGCCGGGAGCGGAGCAGCCGCCGTTGGTCGGCGGGCGCGTAGCGGATGAAGCCGAGGACGACCAGCGGCCCGGTGAAGATCAGCAGCAGCGGGGCCAGGATCAGCTTCACGACACCGTCGTTGGCGACGCCGCTCCAGCCGTCGTCCGCTCCGTACGTGTAGACGAGCAGGAGGCTGGCAGCCAGACCCACGACCGCCCGCGACAGTTGCACCTGCGTCACAAGGCGGTCCGGGATATGGCCGGGGCCAGGCTGGTTGAAGATCGCCTCGGCACGGCGGCGGGAGGAACGGATCACCGGGATGAGCGGCGAGACGAAGAAGAGCGCACAGCCGGAACGCCACCGCCGCACGGGCTGCGGTCGATAGGGCCGTGGCGGGTAGGGCTGCGGAGGATAGGGCTGTGGCGGGTAGGGCTGCGGGTGCGGGGCCTGCGGTGGCGGGCCGTAAGGATCACCGCCGCCTTGTGGCGGAACGCCCCCCGGTCCCCAGCCCTGGTATCCCCCGTGTGCCACCGTTCCCCCTAGCCTCCTGCAGCGCTTCCGAGCGCGCGCAGTTTACTGGCCGGAAGCGAACTGGCGTCAACGGCGGGAAGGCACCCCAGCGTTTCAGTCCCCCCGGGCGCCACTGTGCCACGTGACCGGTGTCCGTCCGCATGGCCTGCACGTCCCGCCCCTGAAGCCACTGGGATGCCGTGGACCACTGTCCTCGCGCCGGGCGGTCAGGGCATCAGCAGGGCGTGCGGGCTTTCTTCGCATCCAGCGCACCCGCCCTGACCTCGCTCGGCGGGACGCCGTACGCATGGCGGAACGTGCGGCTGAAGTCCGCGGGGTGGCGGAATCCCCACCGGGCCGCGATCTCGCCGATGGGCAGGCGGTGCAGGGCGGGGTCGGTCAGGTCGGCTCGGCAGCGTTCCAGGCGGCGGCGCCGGATCGTGGCGGCCACGGACTCCGGTTCGCCACGGAAGAGTTGATGGAGTGTGCGTACGGAGATGTGGTGGTGGGCGGCGACGGCCGCGGGGCGCAGTTCCGGGTCGGCCAGGTTGTGGTCGATGAAGGCGTTGATGCGGGCGAGGAGTACCGCCTGGCGCGTCTGAGCGGGCAGTCCGTCCGCGTCGCCGAGATGCGCGGCCAGCAGCGACGCGGCCAGGTCGACCCCGACCGCACCGATCCGGGCCAACTCCGCGGGCCCGCAGTCGCGGACGGCGTCCGCAAGGCCCTTCAGGTACGGGACGAGCAGCGCCCCGGATCCGGACCGGGTGGACAGCGGCTCGGCAAGCAGCCTGTCCGCCCGCCCGTTCGCCAGCGGAAGAACGGTCCGTGGCAGCCGGAACTGCGAGCTCTGGCAGGAGCGGCCCTTGTCGAGGAACTCCACGGCCAGCGGGTGCGACGTGGAGAACAGAGCCATCTCGCCCGCCTCCAGGCAGGCGACACCGCGCCCCTGCTCAAGGCGGATCGAGGTGCCGCCCCCGACCAGGAGCAGGAAGTACTCCTCGGTGTCCTGGCGGCGGATCTGGACAGGGGAGCGCCAGGCCGACATCGGGGAGTAGGTGAAGGTCCCCAGCGGGCTGTGCGGCAGTTGCACGGTCACCGCCCGTCCCGTGAAGCGGGACGCGTACGGGCTGCGGGACGTCACCGGCATGACCGCCTCGCCCACCAGGTCGTTCCACCAGCCGAACCGCTCCGGCACCGGAATCGACTCGGTGTCCACCGTCACCACCGGCCCTGCCGGCCTGCCGCTCCGCTCCGCCGTGTTCGTAAGCATGGGCATACAACGATGATGCCGGGCCGAGGAGTTGGCGGAGAAGAGCGGAGAAGAGCGGAGGAGAGAAGAAGGCGCTTCGGCCAGAACACGACCACCTTGCAACCACCCTCGGGCGCACCGGAGTTGACGTCACCCGCGGCTCGCCCCCTGCGCTCTTCCCCAACCTCCCGCCGCCTGCCATCGTTCCGGCATGTATCCGTACGGGCCGCCTCCCGGACCCCCGCCGCGCATCGACGCGCGGCAACTGCGGCCCCGGTGGGGATGGTTCGTCGTCGCGGGGATCGTCGCGGCCGTCGGTGTGGCCGTCGGCATCGCGAGCTTCGTGCTCACACTGACCTCGGCGGTGGACTCCGTCGACGACGGCAGGGCGTTCGCCAGCGGGCGGTCCGTCACGGTGCGGATCGCGCCCGACGACGACGCCGCCATCTACGTACGCAGCCCCTTCGTCGCCCGCGCGCACTGCAAGGTCTCGGGTCCGCCCGGCTCCGTGCCGCGCGTGGTGACGCCCGGCGGAACGTTCAACGTGACCAAGAACGACATCAGTTGGGAGCGGGCGTTCGTACTCAAGACGGACACGGACGCGGACTACCGGGTGATGTGCGACGACCCGCGCGGCGTCCTCACCTTCGCCCCCGGCGACAGCACCGACGTCTCGTCCTTCGTCGGCGGCATAGCGGTGACCGTCCTGGTGCCGCTCGGCGGGATCCTCGCGGCCGCCGCCCTGGCGATCATCGTCGGCGTACGACGCGGCAGGCACCGCCGGTGGCTTGAGGCGCAGGCCTATTACGGATACGGCTACGGCGGCGGGCCGCCCGGTTGACCTTGCCCCTGGGGCAGAGCGCATCGTCCGGAGCACCGGGCCGACAACGGACCCGGTGACGGAGGATGCCCCCATGGACCCGGACCCGGACCCGCTGCTCACCATCGGTGAATTCGCCGCCCGCGCGCGGCTCTCGCCCAAGGCGCTGCGCCTGTACGACCGCCTGGGGCTGCTGGCCCCCGCCTACGTGGACGGGGCCACCGGCTACCGCTACTACCGCACGGCCCAGGTGGAGGACGCCCGCACGGTCGTCCTGCTGCGCCGGCTCGGCATGCCGCTCGCGGACATCACCGGGATCGTCGGCATGGACGGCGAGCAGGCGGCCCGGGCGGTCGCCGCGTACTGGGCGGGCGTCGAGGAGCGCCATGCCGAGCAGCGGACGCTTGCGGGGTACCTCCGTGGACGCCTTTCAGGAACAGGAAGAGGACCCACGATGGATGCGACGCACGAGAAGGACTTTCCGGTCAGGACCATCGACGTACCCGAGCAGTACGTCATCAGCGAGACCCGGCATCTGCTCGCCGAGGAACTGCCGGCCTGGATCGACGCCTCCACGCGCCGCCTCGAAGAGGCGGCCGAGGCCGAGTGCGGCGGCGCGGCGGGCGCACCGCTCGTCGTCTACCACGCCGAGGTGACGCAGGACTGCGACGGCCCCGCAGAGGCGTGCGTCCCGGTCAGGGACGCGGCAGCCGCGCGGACGTGGGCGCAGACGGCGGGGCGGCAGCGGGGCGTCGAATCCCGCGTGGAGCCCGCCCACCGGCTCGCCTTCACCCGGATCACGAAGGCGCAGGTCTCCTACCCGCAGATCCTCGCCGCGTTCGAGGCGGTCGAGGCGTGGATCGCCCGCGAGGGCCTGAAGGTCACGGGCCCGTGCCGCGAGATCTACTTCGCGGAGTGGGAGACGACGGGCCCCGACGACCAGGTGTGCGACGTGGCGTTCCCCGTGAGCCGGTAGCGGTATGACGGTCGGGTCCGCCTCCCGGGGGAGGCGGACCCGTTCTCCGGAGAGACGCGGGACGAAGTCCGGTGCGGTACCGCGC
>NZ_JBHYIG010000081.1:0-32214 GCF_042740015.1 Streptomyces sp. NPDC059037 | reverse complement strand
TCCCCGCAACCCGCCGGCCCCCCCCCCTACCCTCCGGGGGACGGGCCGGACCTCGCGGGCGGCTAGGAACCGATCACCGGGTAGTGGTCGGACAGATTGGTGTACGTGTACTCCTTGCCCCAGCTGGAGACCGTCCAGGGGGTGCTCTGCTCCTTGATCACCTCGTTGTGCCAGGTGGCGGGGCGGGCGTTGCCCTTGCGGTGCAGGATGTAGTCGAGGTCCTCGCGGGGGTCGTCCGGGTAGCGCTCGGAGGCGATCGAGTTGTCCTGGGTGTCGAAGGAGTACGGGTGGCCGGTGCGGCCGTCCGCCGGCGCGAAGCCGCCGTCGGCGAGCATCGACGCGTACTCGTCGCTGTGCGAGTCGACGTTGAAGTCGCCCGCCACAAGGACCTGTTCGCCCGCCGGGATGTTCTTGGCGTCCAGGAAGGCATCCATCTCCTTGAACTGCTTCGAGCGCGTCGCCGCGGCCTCGCCGGAGCCGCAGCCCGGGTCGGTGGACTGCGCGTGCGTGCCCACGACGTGCACCTTCGTGCCGTTGACGTCCAACTGGGCATAGACGAAGCCCTTGTTGGAGTACCAGTCGGCGCCGCAGGCGTCCTTGTAGACGTACTGCTCCTTGCGCACGATCGGCCACTTGCTCAGGACGGTGACCCCGCCGTCCTCCGGGGTCGTCGCGGAGTAGGCGCCGCCGGTTGCGTCCCAGCCGTCCTTGCCGCGGCCCATCACCGGGGTCTGGTGCGGGTATTGGGCCGCGGCGTTCGACTTCAGCGCGTCGGACGCGGAGTTGTCGAAGGCCTCCTGGAGCACGACGACGTCCTGGCCCTTGAAGAAGTCCGCGGCCGGGATCGCCTTGGCCCGGTGGTCCTGGCCCCAGTTGGGGTAGAGCGTCTTGCTGAAGAGGAAGGCGTTGTACGAAAGGACCTTCAGCTCGGGAGTGGCGGCCGGTGCAGCGGGGGCGGCGGTCGCCGACGGGGCGACGGCGGCGAGTGTCGCGGCGGCGAGCACGGTCGTGATCGCGGCGGCCTGAGTCCTGCGCAGCGCTGGGTGCGGCACTGAATCTCCTGTGGGTGGGGGGTTGTCGAGACCGCCGTGCACCAGAACGGAGGCACGGCGGTCGTGGCGCCGATCATCCAATCAGCCGCGATTACTTCTGGGGATACGCCGCATGAACAAAGATCCGCGTCATGCGGACACCACGTTCTGGCATGAACGGCTATGGCGCATGGGGGCGTTCTCGACAGCGGTACGGGCTCTCGGTCAGAGATCCGCGAGCGTGTTCTCCACGATGTCGAGCAGCACCCGCCGGTCGTCCTGCACCCGGGCGAGCACGCGCAGGCCGTAGTACGTGCTCTGCACTCGGCGTGCGACGGTCCGCGGGTCACCGGTCGAACGCAGCTCGCCGGTGCGCACGCCCGCCGCCACGACCGCGCGCAGCTCCTCCTCCACGCGGTCGAAGGTGCGCCGCACCGCGTCCTTGACCTCCGGGTCGAGGCCGCCGATCTCGACGGCGGTGTTGATCGCGAAGCACCCGCGGCCGTCCGCCTCGTCGAGATCGGCGTCGACGGCGTGGATCATCATGTCCCGCAGCCGCTCCTTGGCAGGACCGTCGCCCCGCAGGATCTCGATCTGCTCGGCGGTGCTCGTCTCGTGGTAGCGCCTCAGGGCGCGCAGATAGAGCTGCCGCTTGCCGCCGAAGGTGTTGTAGAGGCTGGATGGCCCGAGGCCCGTGCTGTCGCACAGCGCGCGCGTCGATGTGCCCTCGTAACCGTGGCGCCAGAACGTCTCCATGGCGGCGGTGACGACGCGGTCCTCGTCGAACTCTCGTGGCCTGGCCATGCCTCCACCCTAAGGGTTTTGGAACGTGCGTACAGAACAGGGCTCACCCGCTTACGCGACGGCTCCCACCGCCTCGATCTCGATCAGCCACTCGGGGTCGGCGAGCGCGGCGACCTGGACGAACGACTCCGCGGGGAACGGCGGGACGTAGAACCGCGCCCGGAGCGCGGCGAAGACGTCCTGGTGGGCGATGTCGGTGACGAAGACCGTGAGCTTCACCGCCTTGTCCAGGCCGGACCCGGCGTTGCCGAGGACGGTCGCCACATTGGCGAGCGCCTGCCGGGCCTGGGTCTCGAAGTCCCCGGCACCGACCGTCGCCCCGTCGGCGTCGACCGGCGCCTGCCCCGAGGTGAAGACGAGGTCGCCGACGCGGATGCCGAGGGAGATTCCGGCCGACTCGTACCAGTCGGGGTCGGCGGTGATCCGGGTGCGGGTCGCGGAGGTGTCGTGGCGCATGTCGCTTCTCTCTTCTCTTTCTCTTCTCGGGTCTCTCATACGGCTGCCTGTCGTGGCTGTCATACGGCTGCTTCTTCTCTCGTCCGTCTCACCGGGGTCTCGCACACGCCCCGTTGAAGCCGCGCCGCCCACAGCACCGCCCCGGCACCCGCTGCGGCGAGCGCGGCGCCGACCCAGGCCACGGAGGCGTAGCCGAGCCCGGCGTCGATGGTCAGGCCGCCGAGGAGCGGGGCCAGGGTGTTGCCGACGTTGAACGCGGCCGTGTTGGTGGCGCCGACGAGCGTCGGGGCGGCGGGCGCGAGGGTGAACACCCGGGACTGCAGGGCGGGATTGGTGACGTATCCGGCCACGCCCAGGAGGAACACCAGGGCGATGACCACGACGGCGGACCCGGCCGTCAGCGCGAGCAGCGCGGAGAACAGCGCGAGCGCGCCGAGCCCGAGGCCCAGGGTGGCGAGCGGGCGGGCTTCGGCGGTGCGGCCGCCGATGAAGAGGCCCGCCATGCCGCCGACGCCGAACAGCGCGAGGACCGCGGGCACCCAGCCTTCGGGCACCCCGCTCACCTCGGTCAGCAGGGACGCCAGATAGCTGAAGGTGACGATGACCGCGCCGAAGGCGAAGGCCGTGATGGCGTACGAGAGCCAGAGCTGGGGACGTGCCATGCCCCGCAGCTCTTCCTTCACCGACGTACGCGGCTGCTCGCCCCGCCCGCCGGGGACGACGAGCAGCGTGCAGACCAGGCTCACCAGGGTCGCCGCGGCCACCGCCCAGAACGCGGCGCGCCAGCTGGAGTGCTGGCTCAGCAGGGTGCCTGCGGGCACGCCGACGACGGTGGCGAGCGTGAGACCGCCCGCCACCACGGCGACCGCACGCCCCTTGGCCGCGGCCGGGACGAGCGCCACCGCGGTGGCCACGGCCACGCCCCAGTACCCGGCGTACGCGAGGGCGCTGACCACGCGCGTGACGAACAGGACGCCGTAATCGGGCGCGATGGCGCCGATCACATGGGCGACGACGAAGGCCGCCTGCAGGGAGACGAGCGCTGTCCGGCGCGGCCGGCTCAGGGTGGCCACCGCGAGCAGCGGAGCGCCGACGACCATGCCGATCGCGAAGGCGGAGATCAGCAGTCCGGCCTCGGGGATCGACACCCCCAGGTCGGCGGCCATGCCCGGGAGCAGCCCGGACAGCATGAACTCCGATGTCCCCTGGGTGAAGATCCCCAGGGCGACCATGTACACCGCAGGCGGCATCGCGGCCCCTCCCGATCGCGCCATCACTTCTGGAGCACCCGCTCCATAACTGGCGATCGAGACGCTAGCACATTCTGAAACGATCGCTTCAGAACGCCTTGAGCATCTGGAGCATGCAGGTGCGGATCAGACCGGCAACTCCGGAAGACCCGCCGCGGCCGCCACCAGCGAGGCGGTGACCGGATGGGACGGGGCGGCGAAGAGATCGCGGGTCGTGCCCGATTCGACGGCCTCGCCCTCCGACAGGACCAGGAGGGAGTCCGTGCGGCCGGCGATGAGGTGGAGGTCGTGGCTGATGAGGACCAGGGCGAGCCCTCGGCCGTCCCGCAGCTCCTCCAGCAGGTCCATGATCGACGCGGCGGTCCCGTCGTCCAGGGCGGACGTCACCTCGTCGCAGACGAGTACGTCCGGGTCGGCCGCCAACGCCCGTGCGATGGAGGCGCGTTGGCGCTGGCCGCCGGATAGCTCGTGGGGGTAGCGGTCCGCGAAGTTCGCGGGGAGCCCGACCTGTTCGAGGAGTTCGAGGACGCGGGCCGGGGCATCGGCGCGTTCCGCCCTGCGGTGCAGGCGCAGCGGGCGGCCGAGCGTCTGGCCCACCGTACGGCTCGGGTTGAGGGTGCCCAGGGGGTCCTGCGGGACCAGTTGGAGGCGGCGGCACTGTTCGCGGGTGCGGCGCTGGGCGGCGGGGGCAAGGCGTACGCCGTCGAGGGTGACCGTGCCGCCGGTGGGCCGGTGGAGGCCGACGACCGCGCGGACCAGGGTCGTCTTGCCGGAGCCGGACGCGCCGACGATGCCGGTGCTCGATCCGGGGGTGACGGCGAGGTCGACGCCGTGCAGGACGGGGACGCGGCGGCCGCGGCGCACGAAGGCCGCCTGCAGGCCGGAGACGGAGAGGGTCGGAGGGCCGTCGGGCAGCGCCCGCGGCGTCGCGCGCGGGACGGGCAGGGGTGCCGCCTTGCCCCGGGAGAGATCCACGACGTCGTCGGCGAGCCGCGCCACCAGGTCCGTGTCGTGGCAGGACAGGGCGACGGCGAGCTGGTGGTGGCCCGCCAGGTGCCGCAGGAGTTCGGCGATCTCGTCGCGCAGGGCCGGGTCGAGCCCCGCGGTCGGCTCGTCGAGGAGCAGCACGGCGGGGCGGCGGGCGAGCGCTCTGGCCAGAGCCACGCGGCGCTGCTGCCCGCCGGAGAGTTCGCCGGGGCGACGGCCCAATATCCCCTCTCCCGTGGGGAGTTGGACCTCGGAGAGCAGGGCGGAGAGGGACGCGGGGGTCCGGTCGACGGCCACTTCGGCGAGCAGGCCGCGCACCTTCATCCGGGGGTTGAGACCGGTGCCGGGGTCCTGGCCGAGGTAGGCGAGCCGGTGCCTGCGCAGGGTGCGCAGGTCGGCGGCGCCAAGGGTCAGGACGTCCCGGCCGAGCACCTCGACGCTGCCCTCCGTCCGCCCGGCCCCCGGTGGCAGTGCTCCGGCGACGGCCCGAAGGAGGGTGGTCTTGCCGCAGCCGGAGGGGCCGACGAGCGCGGTGACACGGCCGGGGCGCACCTCCAGGCTGCCGCCGTCGAGCAGCAGACGGCCGTCGGCGGCGGCGACCGTCAGGCCCGTGACGCTCACCGCCACGTCGGACGCGGGGACTTGACCCTCGGGATACCAGTCGGGCAGGTGATTCACAGGGCGGTCCCCACTTTCCGGCCGGTCTGCGGGACGAGTGCCGACGCGGCCAGGTTGACGCTCATGGCGAGCAGGCCGATGGCGATGCTGGGGGCCAGGACGGCCCAGGGGTTCAGGACGATGCCGCCCGAGTTCTCCCGGATCATCAACGCCCAGTCGGCGGCGGGTGGTTGGGGTCCGACCTGGAGGAACCCCGCGGTGGCGACGATGTAGACGGCGGCGACGAAGCGCAGCCCGAAGAGGGCGAGCAGCGTGGCGCGCAGATTGGGCAGGACCTCGCGTACGACGAGATGCCACAGGCGCTCCCCGCCGACGGCCGCCGCCTCGATGTACCCGGCGGCCGCGACCGGCGCCGCGGCGCCCGCGACGAGTCGTACGGCATAGGGAACGCCCATCACGACCGCGGCCGCGATCACGGCGAACCGGCCGCCGCCCGGCCAGGACAGCGCGATGAGCAGGATGCCGAGCACGGCGGGCAGCAGCATCAGCACATCGGCGGCCCGCTCGACGACACGCCCGACGGCCGGCCGCAGGGCGCCGAGCACGCCGAGCAGCGCGGCGGTAACGGTGACCAGGGCGGCCACAAGCAGCGACGTACCAATGAGTTCACGCCCTCCGGCAAGCAGCCGGCTGAGCACATCACGCCCGAGCTGGTCACCACCGAGGACGGCCTTGCCGCCCGGCTCGGCGTACGGGGCGGCGACCGGGGTGTCGATGGCGTGCGGGACGAGCCAGGGCCCCGCGACGGCAACCGCGATGAGCACGAGCGCGGGCAGCACCCGCACCACGACACCCCTCCGGGGTCGGCGACGCACGGTCCGCGGCGGGGCTGACGGGGCGGTCATACGCGGCCTCCAGAAGCCCGGGCACGTACCAGATCGGCGAGCAGGAGTACCCCGGTGATGACCGCGCCGGTGATGGCGACGACTCCGGCTACCACCGGGCTGTCCCGGTCGGCGACGGCGCCGGCCAGGACCGAGCCGATTCCCGGGTAGTTGAAGATGGTCTCCACCACGACGGCGCCGCCGAGCAGCATGCCCGTCGAGGTGGCGATGCCCGCCGCGATGGTCGGCAGTGCGCCGGGCAGCAGATGGTGGGTGAGGATCCGGTGGCGCGGGAGTCCGTCGATCACGGCGCTCTCCACGTGCGGGGCCTTCGCCTCGTCGGCGAGGGCGGCGCGCACGATGCGGGTGTTCCAGCCGATCTGCGGGATCGCCAGGGCGATTACGGGCAGGATCAGCATGCGCCAGGAGGCCGGTGAGCCGTCGGCGTCGGTCAGTGTGACGGCGGGCAGCAGGTCGGTCCAGAGGGCGAAGACGAGCACCAGGGCCACCGCGACGACGAACTCGGGCAGCGCGAGGATCCCGGTGGCCGTGGCGGAGACGGCCCGGTCGGCGGTGCCGCCGGGCTTGAGCGCCGCCCAGCAGCCGAGGCCGACGGAGACGGCGAGCGTCACGAGGAGCGCGAGACCGCCCAGGAGCAGGGTGTTGGGGAAGGGCCGGGACAGCAGCTCCGCGATGGACTCGCCGCGGGCGGACGTGCCGAGGTCACCGGACGGCAGGCCGGTCATCCAGTCCGTGAAGCGGGTGAGGACCGGCTGGTCGAGGCCGAGCAGATGGCGCCGCCGCTCCAGGTCGGCCGCGGTCTCGCCGCGCTCCGACGTGGCGTTGGCGGCGTCACCCGGCAGCAGTTCGATGGCGGCGAAGACGACGGCGAGCAGCACGGCGAGCAGCAGCGCGCGGCGGGCGAGCAGCACGCCGAGCCGGAGGGCGCCGGACAGCGCCGCCCGTCCGGCCCGGCGCGCCGTCACGGCACTGCCGCCGGCGCCGGGTCCGGAACCCGCGCCAGGGCCCTTGCCGCCTGCGCCCGCCCCGGTCCGCGTCGCCGTACCGCTCAGCGGGCCAGCCATGCCGACTCGAGCTGCACACGTCCGTAGCCGGGCAGTTCGGGCAGGCCGTGCACGGGGGCGGCGGCCAGGTCGATGCCTTCGGCGACGCCCCACAGGAGATAGCCGGACGCGTCGTGCTCGATCTTCTGGAGTTCGCCGAGCGCCTCGGCGCGCGCCGCCGCGTCCTTGCCGCCGATGGCCTCGCGGTAGGCCGCGTCCAGCTCCTTGTTCTTCAAGGCCGCCTCGTTCTGCGCGGACTCGGAGACCATCGTCTTGCTCGCCAGGAAGATCACCGAGTCGTTGGTTCCCCAGTAGCTGGTGTAGAGGTCGCCCTTGAGCCAGGTCTTGTCCCAGAACGTCGCGGACTCCTGCTTGACCACCTCCACCTTCACCCCGGCCTCGCGGACCTGACTGGCGAAGAGCGTCGCGGACTCGGCGAGGCCCGGGACGTCCTCGGTGGTCAGCAGGCGGTACGTCTTGGACGTGTCGAAGTCCGCCTCCTTCAGCAGGGACTTGGCCTTGGCGAGGTCACGGCCGCGCTGCGGGATCTTCTCGTCGTACGCGGGGTCGCCGGTGCCGAGGATGTCGTTGCCGACGCTCCCGTACCCGGAGAGGACCTGGTCGACCATGGCCTTGCGGTCCACGGCGAGCCGCAGCGCCTCGCGCACCTTCGGGTCCGCGAACGGGCCGTCGGCGGTGCGCATGACGATGGGCATCGCCATGTCGTCGGGGCGGCGCACGATCTGGATGTCCTCGCGCTTCTTCGCCGTACGGGCGGCGACCGAGCCGACGTTGGAGGCGAGGTCGATCTGCCCGGCGATCAGGGCGTTGGACATCGCCTGCGGCGACTCGAAGATCTTGACCTCGATGGCGTCCAGGTACACCTCGCCGCCGTGCCAGTCCGCGTTGCGTACGAGACGGGCGTTGCCGGAGCGGAACCAGTCGAGCTTGAAGGGACCGGTGCCGGGTGCCTTCCCGAGCTCCTTGTCCTTGGTGCCCTTCTTGAGCACGAAGGTCGTCAGACGCATGAGCAGGGGCAGTTCGGCGTTGGCGTAGTCGGAGACGAGGACGACGGTGTCGTCGCCCTCCGCCTTGATGTTCTCGGCCTTGATGCCGGGCAGCCGCGACGCACCGGACGGCGTGCCCCGCAGCCGGCGCAGCGACCAGACGACGTCGTCGGCGGTGACCGGTGTGCCGTCGTGGAACTTGGCGCCCTTGGCGATGGTGAAGCGCCAGGTCTTCAGGTCCTCGGAGGACTTCCAACTGGCCGCGAGGCGTGGGGTGGTGTTCTTCTTCGCGCCGGGCGCGGTGAGCGTGTCGTACAGGAGGGCGATGATGAGGTAGTCGCTCTCGTTGGTCTGAGTGCCGTGCGGGTCCCGGGTGATGGCCGAGGCCCGGCCCAGGGCGCCGACCCGGAGCGTGCCGCCCTTGCGGGGCTTGCCGCCCGCGTCGGCCGCGTCGGACGAGGATTCACCGTCCCCCGAGCACCCGGTCAGCAGAGCCGCCGTACTCAATGCCCCGCCGGCCCACAGCACTTGGCGCCTGGAGATGTCCACGTACGTCCTCGTTCCGTTCGGACCGGTTCGCAGCCGGTTCGGGGCAGTCAAGATGGCTTTAGGTTTGCCTACCCTAAGAATGAAGGGCCCCGCAACCCGCACCCCCCGTGAAGTGCGCCTGTGCGCCCCCGAGTTGAGAATTCCGCCGTTCCCTGGCGTGATCCACTACTAAGGTTTGCCTTACCTTACTTTACTGCTAGCGTTCAAAGAGTCACCGGTGACACGGACCGATTCCCCCCACCCAACGGAAACGGACGACTTCGCCATGAGCACGGCAGCCGCACCTGTCCGCACGCTCGACCCCCATTCCGCACACCAACTCCGCGAAACCGCCGAGAAGATACTCGCCGAATTCGGCACATCCGCCACGTCTCCCCGGCTTCTGGAGCGCATAGCGCAGGCCGCGGCCCGTTTCGACTCCCGTCTGCTGCACCACTGCCGGCCCGTGGACACCGCGGACGGACTCTTCGTCCTGCGCGGCCTCGACGTCGACGACCAGGCCGTCGGGCCGACACCCGCGAGCTGGGCCGACGCCGGTGACAGCGGGGCCGTCCACGACATCACGCTGCTGCTGCTCGCCTGCGCGATGGGCAACCCCCTTGCCTGGGAGGGCCAGCAGGACGGCCGGTTCGTGCACAACATCGTCCCCTCGCCCGGCCACGAGGCCGAGCAGACCGGCGCGAGCAGCGCGGTGCTCCTCAGCCCGCACACCGAGGACGCCTTCCATCCCGGCCGCGCCCATCTCCTGATGCTCGGCTGCGTACGCAATCACGACCGGGTCGCCACCACCGCGGCCAGCGTCCGCAAGGTCCAACTCTCCGACAAGGACCTCGACTTGCTCGCGCGCCCCGTCCTGCCGATCCTCCCCGACGACGCGTACGCCGCCGCCCAGGGTTACGCCGACCAGCCGCCGCCCGCGGTGCCCGCCCTGTTCGCGGCCGATGACGGCCTGACGCTGCGCTTCGACCCGGCATACACCCCGGTGGAGCGTGCGGTGGCGCCCTACCGCGCCGCCTACCGGCGCCTCGAAGCCGAACTCGCCCGCGCCTCGGTCGCGGTGAGCCTCGCCCCCGGCGAGATCCTCGTCGTCGACAACGACCTCGTGGTGCACGGCCGGGTGCCGTTCCAGGCCCGCTACGACGGCACCGACCGCTGGCTCAAGCGGGCCTCCGTACGCGTCCCCGGGCGGCGCACACGGCCGCCCGCCGAAGCCGCCGAGCACGGCTACGGCCAGAGCGCGCTCGAAGCACGCGCGCGCTGACCCTGCGCGACGCATCTGTGTCGGCCCCGCCCGGCGCACGCGGCCCGAACTCCCGCCCACGGACCGGAGGTACACCCCCATGACCCGAATATCGACGAGCCCCTCGGACACCGGGACGGCCGACGGCGCGGGCCGACGCCTGCGCGTCCTGTCCACCACGGACCTCGCCGGCATCGACATCTCCCTCGCCGACGTCATCGCCACGGTCGAGGACGCCTACCGCACCCTCCACGCGGGGCGCTCCGACAACCCCCGCAAGCTGACCGTCAAACCGCGCGACGAGCACTCGGTCGCCTACGCGATGCTCGGCCGTGACGGCTCCCGCGATGTCGTCGCGATCAAGACCTCGTACAAGCACGGCCTGGACAAGGGCCGCGACGAGCAGCATTACTACACCTCGCTCACGCTGTACGACGATGTCACGGGTCTTCCGGTGGCGATGATGGACTGCTCCCGCATCGGCTCCCTGCGCACCCCGGCCGTCTCCGCGCTCCTGGCCCGCGAGTGCGCCGCCCCCGGCGCGCGCAGCGCGCTGGTCATCGGCACCGGGACCCAGGGCAGGCTCGCCCTGCCGTTCCTGCTCACCGCGCTGCCCGGCCTCGACCGGCTGATGCTGTCCGGCACCCACCCCGATGGCATCGCGGCCGTCCGTGCCGAGCTCGACTCCCATTTCCCGGAGCGGGAGTTGGAGATCGTGACCGACCTGCGGGCCGCCGCGGCGGACGCCGACGTGATCGTCGCCACGGCGGGCGGGCACACCCCCGCCGCGGTCGAGGCCGACTGGCTCAAGCCCGGCGCGCTCTGCGTCCTGGTCGGGCACGGGCTCGCCCCCTCGACGCTCCACGAGGCCGACCGCCTCATCGCCACGAGCGAGGCACAGATGAACGTCACCGGAACCGACATGGCCGACGCTAAGGGCCAACTCCCGCCGGTGGACGCCGAGTTCCCGCCCGTGCTCGCGGGTGCCGCCGTCGGGCGCCGGTCGGCCGAGGACCGGATCTTCGCGTACAACAGCGGCCTGGTCGTCACGGACATCGCGCTCGGCCACCGTTTCGCCCAACTCGCCATCGCCCAGGGCCTGGGCACCGAGGTGGCCCTGTGGCAGTGACCGCATCCGCCGGGGGCGTGGCCACCTGGCCGAGCGTGCCCGCCCTGCCCGATCCCGCCACCGAGACGGTCCTGGCGAGCGGGCTGCTCGATGAACTTTCGTACGCGCTCGGCGGCCCGTTCCACTTCCTCCTGCCGGCCGCCTTCGACGCCAACTTGCTGGCCATGCGGGCGACTTTGAAGGCTGCGGATGTGGACGGCTTCGTGTACTTCGCGAAGAAGTCCAACAAGGCCGCCGTGTGGGTCGAACGCTGCGCGGCGCACGGCGCGGGCGTCGACGTCGCATCCCTCGGTGAGCTGCGCGAGGCATTGGGCCACGGAGTACGCGGCGAGGACGTCGTCGTCACCGGCCCCGCCAAAGCGCGTGAGCTGCTCGAACTCGCGGTGCGGCAGGGTGCGTTGATCGCCGTGGACGCGCTCGACGAACTCGAAGCGCTGCTCGCGACGGAGACAGTGGCCGCGCTCCGCCCGGCCAGGGTGCTGCTGCGCTGCCTGCCGCCCACGCAGCCGCACAGCCGCTTCGGCATGACCGACGCCGAACTGACCGCCGCGCTCGACCGCTGCGTCCGGGCGGGCGACGCCGTACGGATGGAGGGGTTCAGTTTCCATCTCTCCGGATACGAGGTGGGGCCGCGCGCCGATCTGGCGGCCCGGCTCGTCGAGCGGTGCCTGAAGGCGCGCGCGCTCGGCCTCGCGGCGGACCGGATCAGCGTCGGCGGCGGGCTGCCGGTCAGCTATACCGACGCCGGGAGCTGGCGCGCGTTCCTCGCCGAGCAGCACGGTGGGCACTTTCACGCGGGCAAGTCGTTCGGCTCCGGGGACTTCTATCCGTACCACTCGCCGGTCGCCGGGGCCGGGGCGCTCGCGGCTCTGCTCTCGTCCCGGCCGCAGGGGCACGGGCAGCCGCTCGCCGGGCTGTTGAAGGAGTGCGGCGTCGCGCTCCTCGTCGAGCCGGGGCGTGCGCTTCTTGACCGGGCGGGCGGCAGCGTGTTCCGGATCCAGGGGGTCAAGGAACGCGACGGCTATCGGATCCTGACGGTCGACGGGAGCAGCCTGAGTCTGTCGGAGCAGTGGTTCAACAGCGAGTATCTGCCGGAGCCTTGTCTGCTGCCCCGGTCCGCCGAAGAGTCCGACGGCTCCCCGGGGATCTTTCCCGCGAGCGTGGGCGCGGCGACCTGTCTGGAGTCGGACCTGCTCACCTGGCGCAAGGTCCCGTTCCCGCGGCAGCCCCGGGTGGGGGATCTGCTCGTGTATCCCAACACGGCCGGATACCAGATGGACTCCAACGAGTCGCCGTTCCATGAACTGCCGTTGCCGCCGAAGGTGGTCATCGACCGCGTCGAGCGTCCAGAGGGTCGGCCGGCGGGGCGGCCGGAGCGGCGTCCGCGCTGGCGGTTCGACCGGCACTTCCTCCGAGCCTGATCGCGACCGACCCGACTCTCGACTCGACCGGCCCGACTGCCTCGACCGGCCCGACTGGCCCCGACTCACCCCAGGAGCTGTGATGCCCGGATCACTTCAGCGCCCCGCCGTGGTCTCCCGCGTGTCCGACCTCATCGGCCACACCCCCCTCCTCGAACTCGCCGCCACCGAGACCGGCAGCCGCCTGCTGCTCAAACTGGAGATGTTCAACCCCACCGGCACGGCCAAGATCCGGATGGCCCGGCAGATGATCGCCGACGCCGAGGCCCGCGGCGAACTGCGCCCCGGCGGCCGGATCATCGAGTCCACGTCGGGCAACACCGGGCTCGGCCTCGCCGTCATCTCCGCCGAACGCGGCTACACCTTCACCGCCGTCGTCGACCACCACGCCTGCGCCGACAAACTGCGCGGGATGAAGGCGCTCGGCACCGAACTCGTCTACGTGGCCGACGACGGGACCGATGAACTCGCCACCGCCGCCCGCGAGGAGCTCGCCGAGGACATGGCGCGCGGCCAGGACAACACGATCTTCACCGAGCAGCACAACAACCCCAGCAACGGCGTCGGATACTTCCCCGTCGCCCATGAACTCCACGACGCGCTCGACGGACGTATCGACGTGCTCGTCGGCGCGGTCGGCACGGGCGGCGCCCTCTGCGGAACGGCACGTGAACTGCGTACGCTCATGGCCGACTTCACGACCGTCGGCGTGGAACCCAAGGGGTCCATCGCGTTCGGCGGGCCCGCCCACGACTACTACCAGTCGGGCACCGGCACACCCGAGGGCGCCGAGATAGGCGCCCTCGTCGACTTCGGCCTCATCGACGAGGGCGTGAAGGTCGGCGACATCGAGGCGTTCGCCACCTGCCGGGCCGTCGCCCGCACGGGACTGCTCATCGGCGGTTCCGCGGGCGGTGTCGTCCACGAGGCGCTGACCCGGCTGCCCGCCCTGCCGCCCGGCACGACTATGGTCGCGCTCGTCAACGACGGCGGCGAGAAGTACCTGGACACCGTCTTCAACGACTCCTGGATGCAGGCCCGCGGCCTCCTCGATCCCGCAGCGGAGCGGGAGATCGAGGAGCTCCTCAGCAAACTCCGCAGGAACCGATGACACCGATGCCGATGCCGACCACCCTCCTGCGCGACAGCCGCGCGCTCGCCACCCTGGCCGTCCCGCTCGTCCTCACCCAGCTCGCACAGGTCGCCCTGACCACCACCGACACGGTGATGATGGGCCTCCTCGGCACCCAGGAGCTGGCAGCGGGCGGCCTGGCGATCGTCATCTTCAACCAGCTGCGCACCATGGGCGTCGGCCTTGTCACCTCCGTCGGCAACCAGATCGCGGCCGCGGCGGCCCGTGCCGAACAGGCCGAATCCGTACGGGAATCGGGGCCAGAGGAAGGGAGGGAGGCGGGCTGCGGGAATCACGATGAAGTCCGCGGGATCGTCCGCGCCAGCCTCGCCGTGGCCACCCTCGCCGGCATCGCCGGGGCCGTCCTGATGATCCTCATCGGCCAGGCCCTGCCGCTGCTCGGCCAGGACGCGGACGTCGTCGACCGCGCCCAGAGCATGCTGTTCGCCCTGGCTCCCGGACTCCTTCCGTGCCTGTGGTTCCAGGCCATCCGCCAGTTCACCGTCGGCATGCGGCGACCGCAGGCCCTGCTGCAGATCACGGTCGCGTCCATCGCCGTCAACGCGGGCCTCAACTGGGGCCTGGTACACGGTACTTGGGGCCTGCCCCGGCTCGGCCTGACCGGCATCGGCATCGCCACGTCCACCGTCTATCTGCTCTCCTTCCTCGCTCTGTACGTATCGGCCAAGCGGGACAGCGAACTGGCGCCGCTGCTCACCCTGAGCGTGACCAAGGCCGACCCGGCCACGGTCAGGCGCCTGATCGGCCTCGGGGTGCCGATCGCGGCGACGTACGGATCGGAAGCGGGATTCTTCTCCCTGACCGCGCTGATGGCCGGCTCCTTCGGGCCCGCCGCACTCGCCGCGCACACCGCCGTCAACCAGCTCGTCTACATCGTCTTCCAGGTCGCCGTCGGCCTCTCGCACGCCGCGTCCATCAACGTGAGCCGCGAACTGGCCCTCGGCCGCGTCGAGGACGCGCGGCGGATCAAGAACACCGCGCTCGCGTGCGCGGCGGCCGTCATGACGGTCGTCGGCATCGCCTATCTGACCGTGCCCCGCCTGATCCTGGCCCCGTTCATGGACTCGGGGTCCGACCGCGCGCTGACGATCGCCACGCAACTGCTCGTCGTCACGGCGTTCCTGCAGTTCTTCGACTGCGCGCAGAACATCGGAGTGGGGCTGCTGCGCGGCCTCGACGACACCAAGAGCGGCTTCCGCATCACGCTCATCGGCTACTGGGCGGTCGGACTCCCCGCCGCCTGGCTCCTGGCCTTCCCGCTAGCCCTGGACACCACCGGCATCTGGCTCGGCCTCCTCACGGGCCTCGCCACCACGGCAGTCCTGCTGCTGCGCAGATACTCGGCGTCGTTGGCCGGGCGGGGGGATGCGGTGGCGGCTGGGGCGGTCAACGGGTAGCACCCGGCTCAAGGCTGGCGCGCGGTCGCTCACCCCGCGGCTCCGTCACACGTGGCCGATTCGCCCGCCGCGCGTTCGGCGGCACTGCGCAGCACGCAGAATTCGTTGCCCTCCGGGCGGCGTCGACACAGTCGAAGGCGACGTTGAAGAGGGTCGATCGCATGGGTGGGGCCCTTCGGCGGTGCGGGTCGGTGCGGGTCGGTGCGGTCTGCCAGGGGTGGGCGGGAGCCGGTCGGTGCGGGGCATCCGTCCGGCATTGTCAGTGGCGGATGCCAGGGTGGCCAACATGATTTCGCCGACGACCGGGCTCCCGCCGACCGCGACTCCGCTGACGCTGAGCGGCATCGACGCCGCGCTGCGCGCCGCGTGGTCCGCCGACACCTGCTCCCCCGACGATCTCGAGCGCACGCCGTGGAGCGCCGAGAATCCGGCCTGGGGGCACTGCGACATCACCGCGCTCCTGGTCCACGACCTGTTCGGCGGCGTGCTGCTGTGCGGGGATGTGCGGTCCTCGGCGGGGGAACAGCAGGGCCACCACTGGTGGAACCGCCTGCCGAGCGGGCTCGAACTGGACCTGACCCGCGAGCAGTTCATCCTGGGCCAGCAGATCTCGACGCCCCGCACCGTGATCCGCCCACCAGGGCCGCTGCGCCGCCAGGCGGAGTACGAACTGCTGTGGCGGCGGTTCGGCGCGGCGGCGGGGCTTGTCCTGTCCGACGACGGGGAGGCGGGGGAGGCGACGAGCGCCCCTGACTCTCACCCCGCCGACGAGCGTCCCTGAGCCTCACTCCACCGACGAGCGTCCCTGAGCCTCACTCCGCCGCGGGGCGGCTGGACTCCCTCGCCTCGATGCGTACCCTCGCCCGCCGGTGCACGGCCGGTGGGGTCTCCGGCTCCCGGATGAGCCGGTCGACCAGGGCGGCGACCTCGGCGGCTGCGGGGAGTTCGATGCGTACGCTGGTGAGCCTCGGGCGCAGCAGCCTGCCGAGCAGCAGATCATCGGCGCCGACCACGGCGACGTCCCCGGGGATGTCGTACCCGGCGTCCTGCAGGGCCCGCATCAGGAGCATCGCGTACTCGTCGTTGTAGGCGAACACCGCGTCCAGGTCCAACTCCCGCCAGCGCGCGGCGAGTTCCGCGGCCGACTCCTCGGTGTACGCGAGCTCGACCGGCTCGACGTGCGCGCCGGGGCTCGCGGCGGCCGCGGCCCGCACTCCTCGCAGACGAGGTGCGCTGAACATCTCGAGCCCGCGCTCGACGGGCACGACTACGCCGATACGCCGCCGCCCGCCGGCCAGGAGATGCGCAGCGGCCACGGCGCCGACCTCCTCCTGGTCCATGGTGATGCCGTGCGCGCCGGGCGCGGGCGGCGGTCCGTAGGCGACGACGGCGGCGGTGCCGGACCGCTTGAGGAGCTCGACGGACGCCTCGTCGAGCGGGGCGCCGAGCGTCGCGATGACGGCGGCAGGACGCAACTCGGCCCAGGCACGGGCGGCGGCCTGCGGACTGCCCCCCGCGCCTGCGCCGTGCAGCACGCCGGTGAGCCCGTACGCCTGCAACTCCGCCTGGAACGCGGCGACGAACCCCGCGAACAACGGCCCGAAGGCGGGCACCGTATCGGCGGGCACAGCGATCAGGACGAGCCCGCTGCGGCCGGAGCGCAGTGAACGGGCGCCGGCATGCGGAACGTAACCGAGCTCCTCGGCGGCCGCGCGCACCTTCTCCTGGGTCGCGGCACTGACACGGCCCGCGGCCAACCCGTTCAGGACGTAGCTGACGGTCGCCCGCGAGACACCGGCGTGACGGGCGACGGCGGTGCTTGTCGGAGGAGGGCTTTCGTTCATCCTGCAGCGGATCCTTTCACAGCGGGTTTCCCGACCGAGGGTCTGGTGCGGGCGTCGAGCGGGTGCTAGGAATTGCCCTTACACGTGTCAAGTTACACGTGTCACGACCATTCTCGGTCATCGCGACCGACCTTCTGAGGAGGAGGGCAACGTGGCCCTTTCCGCTCACCAGGACCAGGACCCAGATCAGGACCCAGACCAGGACCCAGACGAAGACCAAGACCAAGATCAGGACGGTCGGGACCGGACCCCGCGCGGTCTCATGCCCCTCCTGACCTTGGCCAACACCGCGATGTACACCCTCTACGTCGGCGTCGGCAGCGTGCTGCTCCCGCTGCAGATCGAGCAGATCGACAAGGCGGACAAGGTCGCGATGCTCGGCCTCGTCAGTGGCGTGAGCGCCGTCTTCGCCACGGTCTTCAACCCGATAGCGGGCGCCCTCTCCGACCGCAGCGGCCGCCGCAACCCGTGGATCCTCGGCGGCGGCCTCGCGGCCGTCGGCGCGATGGCGCTGCTCGGCGGGGTGCGGACCGTTCTGCTCGTGACCATCGCCTGGTGTCTCGGCCAGGCCGTGATGAACGTCTTCCAGGCGGCCCTCACCTCGGTCGTCCCCGACCGGGTGCCGCTCGCCGCGCGCGGCAGGGCGTCGGCGGCCGTGGGCATCGGGCTGCCGATCGGTTCGACCCTGGGCGCGCTGATCGGTTCGGCCTTCTCCGACCAGCTGCGCACCGGATACCTGGTGCTCGGTCTGTTCGTGGCGGTCTCCGCCGTCCTGTTCTCGTCGCTCGCCCGCGAGAAGCCGAGTTCGGCGAGCGCTCCGAACCCGTCCCGACCGGCTGCCGCGCACGCACCGGTCCCGGTCCCGGCCCAGGCCCCGGTCCCGTTGAAGAAGCAGTTCGCCGCGTTCCTCGGCGCGTTGCGCCACCACGACTTCCGCTGGGCGTTCATCGGGCGCGCGCTGCTCGTGCTCGGCTACTTCTGCGTCTTCGGCTACCAGCTCTACATCCTCCAGGACCACATCGACCTGCCGTCCGGGCTCGAGCCCGAGGACGCCGTCGCCGTCCTCACGCCCGTCAGCGCCGTCGCGATGGCCGTGTCCACGGTGGTCGGCGGCGTGCTCTCCGACCGGCTGAACCGGCGCAAGCTGTTCGTCGCCGCGTCCGCCGCGATCTCCGCCGTGGCCCTCGTCATCCCCGCCGTCTGGCCGAGCTGGCCCTCGATGATCGTCTTCGCCGCGCTCAACGGCCTCGGCTTCGGCTGCTTCATGGCCGTGGACAACGCGCTGGTCTCGATGATCCTGCCGAGCGCCGACGACGCCGCGCGCGACCTCGGAGTCCTGAACATGGCGCAGGCGGGCCCGCAGATCCTGGCCCCCTTCGTCGCGTCGGTCATCGTCTCGCTCTGCGGGGGCAGCGACGGCGGCGGCTACACGGCCCTGTTCGTCGCGGGCGCCGGTCTTTCGGTGCTCGGCGCGCTGTCGGTCCGCTCGATCAGGGGCGTCCGCTGACGGCAACCGTTTTGTACGTCGGCTTTGTACGTCGGCGACCCCGCCGCACGGCAGACGACACGACAGGCAAGTGGGCAGCAACACGGCTGCACCGCAAGCAAGATGAGAGATGAGAAAGGCACCACCATGAAGCTGCACACCCGCGAATGGGGCACCGGCGACCGCATCGCCGTCCTGATCCACGGGATCATGTCGGACCACCGCACCTGGCGCCGCGTGGGTCCCGCCATCGCCGACCAGGGGTACCGGGTCATCGGTGTCGATCTTCGCGGTCACGGGGAGAGCGGTCGCGGCGCGTACGGCCCGGAGATCTTCGCGGACGACCTGGTCGCGACGTTGCCGCGCGGGGCGGAGCTGGCGATCGGGCACTCGCTCGGCGGGATGGCGCTGGCCCTCGCGGTGGAGCGGCTCGCCCCGGCGCGTGCCGTCTACTCCGACCCTGCGTGGCCGCTCGGGCAGGCAGGGTCGGTCGACCCCGCCGTGTTCGTCGAGTTCCAGCGGGCGTCGCGCGCGGTGATCGCGGAGTTGAATCCGCGCTGGGAGGACGCGGATGTCGACGTCGAGGTGGCGACGTTGGCGGCATGGGATCCGGGCACCGCGCTGGCCCTCTCCGGGGAGAACGCGGTCGATCGCACGCCGGCCGCTCCCGTCGTCCCGTCCCTGGTGCAGGTGGCGGATCCCAGCTTCCTCATCTCCGATGAGCTGAAAGGGGAGTTGGAGCGGCGGGGCTTCACCGTACGTACGGTGAAGGGGGCCGGGCACACCATCCATCGGGACGACTTCGAGGCGTTCATGGCGTCGCTGGACGGCTGGGTGTAGGCCTCCGGCGGTCCAGACCCGCCGCTTCCCGGCGAGCGGGAGTCCGCCGTCCGGGGGCCAGCGCGCCCCACCATCGGCGTTTTGCCCTGCCTCACCCGTTATGTTCGCCAGATGATCACCCCGGCCACCAGGCGGCTGACCACCGCCTGCGCTCTCAGCGCCCTCGCCCTCACCACCCTCGGCGCCTGCGGCAGCGACACCGCCCCCGCTCCCGCCCCTGCCCCGCGCGAGCGGGTCCGCGCCACCGCGGGACCGGCGACCCTCGCCCCCGGCCCCGCGGGCCTCACCCCCGTCTTCAAGAACGCCCCCCGCAGCAAAACTGCCGAACCCACCGTCGCCCTCACCTTCGACGCCGACATGACCGCCGATCAGGGGCCACGCGCCGCGGCAGGCGAGCGGTTCGACAATCCGGCGCTGGTGGCGACCCTGCGCCGGCTGAAGGTGCCCGCGACCTTCTTCATGACGGGGCGGTGGGCCGAGGAGTACCCGGCCCAGGCCAAGGACATCGGGCGGGATCCGCTCTTCGAGGTCGCCAACCACTCGTACAGCCACTACGCCTTCACCAAGAACTGCTACGGCCTGCCCACCGTCCCCGCCTCCGGCATGCGCGCCGACATGGAGCGCGCCTTCACCGCCTTCCGCAAGGCGGGCATCGAGCGCCCGGTGCCGTACTTCCGTTTCCCCGGCGGCTGTTACGACAAGCAGGCGCTGCGCGCGCTGGCCCCGGGCGGCGTCACGGCCGTCCAGTGGGACGTGGTGAGCGGCGACGCGTTCGCCACGGACGCCGACGCGGTGGCCAAGCAGGTGCTCGACGGGGTGCGGCCCGGTTCGGTCGTCGTCATGCACTGCACCCGCAGCGCGGCTCCCGCCACCGAACGTGCCCTGCGGACGATCGTCCCGAAGCTGCGTGAGCGCGGCTTCCGGCTCGTCCGGGTGTCGGAGCAGATCGGCAGCGCCCGTCCGCACGGATAGAGCGGATAGAGCTGATAGGGCTGATAGGGCTGATAGGGCCGATAGGTGAGTCTTTCCGACGTGATGGCAGGATGACGGCATGGTGACGAATCAGCCGTGGACAGGGCTTCACGGTGACCTGCTGGCAGCGAAGACATCGGTGTACGACCCGAGCGGCTTCGCCTGCTCGCCGCCGGTGCCCGAACCGGAGAGTGCCGAGTACGCGGCCCACGGCTTCACGCTCGACGGCCGCTCGGTCCGGTTTCGCGTGGCCAAGACCACCCCGACGAAGGTGGGACAGTTCGTCACCGTGTGGCAGCGGTCCGCGGAGGGGCCGATCCGGCCCTTCGACGCCGACGACGGAGTGGATCTCTTCGTCATCAGCAGCCGCGACGACGACGGCTTCGGACAGTTCGTGTTCCCGCGCGAGGTGTTGTGCGAGCGCGACATCGTCTCCCGCGACGGCTCCGGCGGGAAGCGCGGATTCCGCGTCTATCCGCCGTGGGTGACCACGACCAGCCGGCAGGCCCGCAGCACCCAGGCATGGCAGGTGAACTACTTCTTCGACCTCGGCCAGGACGGGCATGCCGACCTGACGCGCGCCCGCGCCCTCTACCACCCATCGGTGCCCGGCAGCCCGTCAGCCGAGTGCGTGCTCTGCCGGAAGCCCACCGAGTACCCGGAGTCCCACAAGGGCGTCACGCTGTGCCCCGTGTGCGAGTGGCAGGAGGCGCAGCGCACGGCCTGCTCGGGCTGATCACGAGGGACCGCCCGAGCCGCGCCCCCTCCGCTCACCCCTCTCCTCATCCCCTGCGCTCATCCCCTGCGCGAAGCGAGCCCGCAAGCCGTCGCCACCGCCGCGGCCGCCAGCGCCCCCGCCCCGGCGACCGGCAGCAACGGCACCGGCACCACCCCGTCCCGCGACCCCGTGATCAGGTCCGTCAGGACCGCCTGCGCCGGTGAGCCCGTGGTGACGAGCGCGAGCAGCGCGGCCAGCAGCAGCACGGAGATCGCCCACGCCGGCGAACGCAGCAGCGGCCAGTTGGTGACGGCGCCGATCGCGGTGCCGAGCAGGGCGCTCACCAGCATGGCGAGGAGACCGGCGCCGCTCGCCGCGATCCGGTTCACCGCCGTACGGTGATCGGTGCTCGCCGCGTCGCTGATCACCGCCACGACGACGGTGGCCACGACACCGAGCACGGCGCTCGCCAGGAAGGCGGAGAGCAGCGTGGCCAGGTGCGCCCGCCAGGGTCCCGCCGCGGCTGCCGTGCAACTGCGCGCCGCGGGCGGCTCGTTGGTGACGCAGATCCGTACGATCCAGGCGGCGACGGGCAGCAGCGCGGCGGCCGCGTACGCGAGGGAGTCGAGGACGGGCTGCCCGCTCTGCACGCCCACGGCGAGGAACACGGCGTACAGGATGACCGGCGCGAGCCAGCGCTGGGAGCGCAGCAGCAGGGCGGACTGATAGTGCAGCAGGGCGTTCACCGGCCTCGCACCTCGCTCTCGGAGTTGGCCTCCAGGGCCGAAGACGCAGCGGCCCCGGGCCCCGGCCCGGAATCGGCCCCGGACCCCGCGGACACCGACACCACGTGCCACGGCGGACGCGCCCCCAGCAGCGCGCGCAGCGCCACGTCCGAGTGTGTCGCCGCCACGGTCAGGCGCAGCCCGCCCTCCGGGGAGTGCCCGGTGACGATGCCCGGGGTCGCGGGTGGCGGCGCTCCCGGTGGGCCCTGTGCCTCGATGACGACGGACGGTCCCTGCGGGGCCGTGGCTTCCGAAGTCGCTTCCGGGGTACGGAGGTTCACCTCCGTACCCACGACCGCGTACGTCACGTCCACCGTGCCCGAGAGCCGCCGGGGATCGTGGTCGACGAAGACGACGGCGCCGCCCTCCGCGACGCGCTCCGCCACCGTCCTGTCGAGTTCGTCGCGGGCCGCGGCGTCCAGGCCCGTCCATGCCTCGTCCAGGACGAGCAGTTCGGGCCCGGCGAGCAGGGCCTGCGCGACGGCGACCTTCTGGCTGCTGCCCTTGGACAGCTCCGACAGGGGCGTACGCGCGTAACTTCCGGCGCCGAAGCGTTCGAGCAGCTCCTCCGCGCCGCGCGCGGCCTCGCCCTTCGGCAGGCCGTGGATCCGGCCCAGGTGCGTGAGGTAGCCGACGGCCGTGAACGGCAGGGCCGCCGGGAAGCGTTCGGGTACGTACGCCGTGCGCGGCCGGCCGACGACGCGGCCCTCGGACGGGGCGTCGATCCCGGCGATCACGCGCAGCAGTGTCGACTTGCCGGTGCCGTTCGCGCCCTCGATCCGGACGAGCGTGCCCGCGCGTATGCCAAGGCCGACGCCGCGCAGCACCCATGGCCCGCCCACGGCATAGCGCCGCCCCACCCCGTCGAGCCGCAGCGCGAGATCGGCGCGGCCACCGTAAGGATCTTGATCACCTTGCATGCGGACATCCTCGCGCAGGGGCAACGCGCACGGGGCAACCGGTGCGGCAAAGCCCCTGACAGGACCGATCTTCGGCCTGGCAGACTGGTCGGGTGAGCAGCGACCCGACCGCCGGGAACACCGGCACCCAGAACGGCCAGGACACCCGCGACCCCCAGGACAGCCCCTTCCGCGTGGAGCAGGTCTCGCGCGACGAGGCACCGCAGTTCGTGCTGCCGCTGGTGGCGCGGATCGAGAAGGCCGAGCCGCCGCACCGTACGGACGCCCTGGAGACGGCGGCCCGCGCGGTCCTGGTGATGCTCGGCGACGAGCGGTCCCTCGGCGACGGAGAGTGGGCGCAGGCCATGCGGGACTGGCAGGACGCCCGCATCCGCAAGGTGGTCCGGCGGGCCCGCGGCGCCGAGTGGCGCAGGGCCGAGGCGCTGCCCGGCATCACGGTCACGGGCAAGTCGGCACAGGTCCGCGTCTTCCCGCCGGTCCCGCTGGACGGCTGGCCCAAGGACCTGGCACGGCTCCAGGTCTCGGGCACGGACCTGGACGACCCGGAGCCGCTGCCCCCGGCGGACGCGACCGCGCCCGTCCTGTGGATGAGCCCCGATGTCGACATGTCGGCCGGCAAGGCGATGGCCCAGGCGGGCCATGGCGCCCAGCTGGCCTGGTGGGAGCTGTCGGACGAGGAGCGTGCGGCCTGGCGGGACGCCGGTTTCCCGCTCTCCGTCCGCACCCCGGACGCCGCGCTCTGGCGCGAACTCGTGGCGAGCGGCCTGCCGGTGGTGCGGGACGCGGGGTTCACGGAGATCGCGCCGGGCTCCTGCACGGTGATCGCCGACCACCCCGCCCTGCGCTGAGCCGAGGAGGAGGCCCGACATGGCGACCAAGACCGACGGCGAAGGCACCGCCAACCTCGCCAAGCTCGACGGCCGTGTCGAGCGCGGCAACCAGACCCGGCGGATCGTCCTGCGCCGCACGGTCGACATCGCGTCGGTCGAGGGTCTGGACGCGCTGTCGGTGGGCCGTATCGCCACCGAGCTGAAGCTCAGCAAGAGCGGGGTGTTCGCGCTCTTCGGGTCCAAGGAGGAGCTGCAGCTCGCGACGGTCCGCGCGGCGGGCCGCATCTTCCTGGACGCGGTGGTGGAGCCGGCCCGGCAGTCCCCGCCGGGGCTCGGCCGGGTGGGCCGCCTGTGCGCGTGCTGGCTGGAGTACTCGCGGCAGCGGGTCTTCCCCGGCGGCTGCTTCTTCTACGGGGTGATCGCCGAGTTCGACGCCCGCGAGGGTGCCGTGCACGACGCGCTGGTCCGCGCCGACCGCGACTGGACCGACCAGGTGGAGCGCTGCATCGCCGAGGCCCGCGACACGGGCGAACTGCGCCCGGACCTCGACGTCCCGCAGCTCGCCTTCGAGCTCATCGCCCTCATGGAGACGGCGAACGCGCACTCGGTCCTGCACGACGAACCGGATGCCTATCGCAGGGCGGGCGTCGCCATCACGACCCGTCTGCGCGCGGCGGCGACGGATCCGGTGCGGGTTCTTCAACTCCCCTGATCGCTGGATGAATTGATCCCGAGGGCAGCAACGCAGCAACTCCAAGAAACAAGTAGCACGACCGTTCGCATAGTTTTATGCTCGTACACATGCCCTCATGGATCAGGATCATGCGATCGCCCTGGCAGGCGGGACCCGAGGCGCACGCGCCGGGCCCGGTCCTGGTGAGCGTCACCGAATTCACCGCCCACCGGCACTCCCAGACCCTCCCGATCGCCCTGTCGGGGCTGCGGCTGCGCGGGAGTTGGCCGAAGCTGCCCGGCGCCGTCGGCATGTGGCTCTGGGCCGATCCCTTGCGCAAGCGCTCGGGGTCCGTCTCGGTCTGGACCGGCGAGCGTTCGCTGTACGCGTTCGTCGCGCGCCCCGACCATCTGCGGACCGTCCGCGCGCACCGGGACCGGGGCACGATGCGCGCCACCGCCTGGACGGCGGACCGGCTCGCCCCGGACGCCCTCTGGGCCGCGGCGAGCGCGCTGCTCACCGGCTCAAGTCCTTGGCCAGAACCGGCAGTTCACACCCCGGAAGGAAAGTGATGACCTCATGACCACCGACGATGACCTCATGACCACCGACCTCGTCGCGCTCGACCGCGCCGCCGTCCAGGAATCGCTCCGCGTCCTGCGCATCGCCCGTGACGCCGACTGGGAGCGCCCCTCGACCTGCGCGGGCTGGACGCTGCGCGATCTGGTGGCGCACATGGCCGCGCAGCACCACGGGTTCGCGGCGGCGGCGCGGGGCGCGGGTGCCGACCGTACGTACTGGATCGCGCCGGATCTCGGCCGCGATCCGTTCAAGGTGTACGACGAGTCGGTACGTCATGTGCTTGCGGCGTTCGCCGAAGAGGGCGTCCTGGAGCGGGGGTTCACGCTTCCCGAGATCGGCGGGACGTTCGCCGGACGTGTCGCCGTCGGCTTCCATCTGCTCGACTACGTGGTGCACTCCTGGGACGTGGCGGCGACCCTGGGCGTCGGGCTCGACCTGCCACGGCCGGTCGTCGGGGCCGCGCTCGACGTCGCCCGGCGGGTGCCGAAGGATCCCGGAGGCAGGGGCCCCGGTGCCGCGTTCGCGCCGGTCCTGCCCACGCCCGAGGAAGCGTCCCCCCTCGACGAGATGCTGGCCCTCCTCGGGCGCTCTCCCCGGTGGCGCGAGCGATGAACATCACGCACGCCTCTTCCGTATCTCCCGGTACCAGGAAGTAGCTTGCCCTCCACGGCAAGTCGACGGGCACGGGAGGCACGGCACATTGCGGCGCATCAACGGCACGGCTCTGATCATCGCGGCACTTGTGGCCACACTGGGCGCGCTCGCGTTCCCGATGTGGTCCTACGCCGACCGTTCGGGCACAGGGCCCGCCAATCTGGCCGCCGGGTCCGTGGCCACCCAGTGGGGTCCGCTCTCGGCGGCCGACCGCGATCTGCTCGTGAAGGTGCGGCTCGCGGGACTGTGGGAGATACCGGCGGGCCAGCAGGCCGTCGAGCGGGCGCCGACGGAGGCCATCACGGAGGCCGGGGACCATCTGATCGTCGGCCACACGGACCTCGACAAGCGGACCCGCACCGTGGCGGCGCAGCTCGGTGTGGAGCTGCCGAACCAGCCGAACGCCCAACAGCAGGGGTGGCTCGATGAGTTGACCGCGGCCGACGGCATGACGTACCAGCGGAAGTTCGCGAATCTGCTGCGCGTCTCGCACGGCAAGGTGTTCAGCGTGATCGCGCAGGTGCGGGACAGCACCCGCAACACGCTGATCCGGCAGCTGGCCACGGACGCCAACCAGACGGTCCTCGACCACATCACGATGCTGGAGGCGACCGGGCTCGTCGACTTCGACGAGATCGCGAACGGCGGAGCCGCCACCGCCACGGCCAGCCCCAGCGGGCCTCCCCCGCCCTCCGGGGAGCTGCCGCCCGAGCCTGCTCCCGCCGGTCCCAGCGGTGATGTGTCGACCACGTCACGGCCCTCGCCCGCACCGCCGGGAGAGGTCAACACGGATCGGCCGGAACCTCAAATGTAGCTCTGAACGTCCCTCTCCAGGGGTTCGTCCGCGGCTGTCGGGGTCATGACTCCGACACTCGACCACGACGCGGGGTCATGGCGGAGGAGGGGGAAAAATGATGCACCTGGGGACCGGAATCGGGTGGCGTCCGGAGATCGCGGACGCCGTGGAACGGATGCCCGGCATCGACTGGGTCGAGGCCGTGTCGGAGAACCTGTGCCCCGGGCACCTCCCCGACTCCCTGCTCAGGCTGCGCGAGCGCGGCGTGACGGTGGTGCCGCACGGCGTCTCGCTCGGCCTCGGCGGCGCGGACCGCCCCGACGAGACCCGCCTCGCCGCACTCGCCGAGCGCGCGCAGGCCCTCGGCTCGCCGCTCGTCACCGAGCACATCGCGTTCGTACGCGCCGGTGGCCCGCTGACGGCCTCGCAGCCGCTGGAGGCGGGCCATCTGCTGCCGGTGCCGCGGACCCGCGACGCCCTGGACGTGCTGTGCGAGAACGTACGCATCGCGCAGGACGCGCTGCCGGTGCCGCTCGCCGTGGAGAACATCGCGGCGCTGATCTCCTGGCCCGGCGAGGAGATGACGGAGGGGCAGTTCCTGTACGAGCTGGTCGAGCGCACCGGCGTCCGCCTCCTCATCGACGTCGCCAACCTGCACACGAACCACGTCAACCGCGGTGAGGACCCCGCCAAGGCCCTGGACGAACTGCCGGTCGAGGCCATCGCGTACGTCCATGTGGCGGGCGGCTTCGAGCGCGACGGCGTCTGGCACGACAGCCACGCCCATCCGGTCCCGGAGCCGGTCCTCGCGATCCTCGCGGACCTGGCATCACGGGTGAGCCCGCCGGGCGTCCTCCTGGAGCGCGACGAGAACTTCCCGGAGCCGGGCGAGCTGGAGCGGGAGCTTGACGCGATACGGGAGACGGTGACGGCCTCCGGTGAGCTGCCCGCGGGCGACTCGCAGGCGCGCGGCGACTGCCCGCCCGCCTCCCCCGGCGCCCGTCAGCGCACCGCCCTCGCGCAGACCGCGCTGCTCTCCGCGCTCGTCGCGGGCACTCCCGCGCCCGAGGGCTTCGACCACGCGCGTCTGAAGGTGCAGAGCCGGGCACTGACCGGCAAGCGGGCCGATGTCGTGGCGAAGGTGGCGCCCGAGCTGCCGGAGATCCTCGGCAGGACGTTCCGCTCGGACTTCTTCGCGTACGCGCAGACCCGCCCGATGACGGGCGGGTACCGGCGTGACGCACTCGACTTCGCCGAGCGGCTGCTGCTCGCCGGGCAGCCGGAGGACGCCGATGCGCGGGGCCGGCTGACCCGGTGGTGGCTCGAGCGGTCCGGGCCCGCGCCGCTGGACGGGCGGCCGGTCACGCGTTGGCTACGGGCGGCGCGGTTCGCGCTGCGGCGGGGATAGCGGGGATAGCGGGGACAGCGGGGATAGACAGCGGCATACGGGGGATAGGGAAACACCGTGGAAGTTCTGACGATCTGTTACTTCGTGCTGGTCATGGCCTCGTCGGTGGTAGTCGCCGTCGGACTCGCCGCGGCGCTGCACGCCGATGTCCGGCAGCCCGACGCCCAGCACCAGGCCGTGTTCGACCCCCTGGAGGCCGCGTTCCTCGCGGGCGGGCCCGGCAGGGTCACCGATGCCGTGATCACCGCCATGCACGAGGACGGCCGGCTGGCCATCGCCGGACCCGGCATCGTCGGCATCCTGCGACCCGAGGCCCGCAACCCGGTGGAGGGCGCCCTGCTCCAGGTGCATGCCGCCGCGCCGAGCGGCGCCCTGCACTGGCTGCGGATCGGCGTGATGCGCAGCCCCGCCGTGCAGGCGCTCGGTGACACGCTGGCCCGGCGCGGCCTGATGGTGCGGCCCGAGGCCCTGGCCCGCTGGCGGGTCAAGGCGAGGCTGCACAGCGTCGTGACCTTCGCGGGGTTCTTCGTCGTCTGCATCTTCGGCTTCGCGGGCGCCGGCGACGGGCCGTCGGGCGACTCCGTGACCGGCCCGATGGTCCTGCTGTTCGTCGGGGTCTTCATCGGGGGCCTCACGGGCTCGCTCTGCGCCAAGTCCGCCGGCAGCCGGGTCAGCACCGCGGGACGGACCGCGCTCGACCAGTACCGCGCCGCCAACGCCCACGCGTACGACGCGATGAACCGAGTGGCCGTCGGCGGCCTGAACGGCGTGCTCGACCCCGAACTGCGGGCACAGCTGATCGCCGCGTACGGGATCCGGCCGATGCGGCGCGCAGCCCCCCATACGCCGTCGTATTCGGGCGGCTCCGGGTTCGTGTGCTCGTCGGGCAGCCCCTCGTGGTGCGGCGGGGGCGGGGGCGGCGGCTCGGCCTGCGGGGGCGGCGGCTGCGGAAGTTCCGGCGGAGGCGGCGGGTCATCCTGCGGAGGTGGTGGCGGCGGAGGCGGGTCATCCTGCGGCGGCAGCTCCGGCGGAGGCGGTGGCGGCTGTGGGGGCGGCGGAGGCGGCGGTTCCTGACCCCGCCGCCAGGGGCACGGCAGCCGCCCGCCCGCAATACTCCCTACTCGTACGGCAGTTGACGTACTCCGGGCGGTAACCGGCAGCCGCATCCCCGCGGCGCACTAACGTGCGGTGCCGCAACAGGAGGCGCCATGCGATCCATCAACGGCACCGGCCTCATCGTCGCGGGGCTCGTCGCGACCCTGGCCGCGCTGCTCTTCCCCATCTGGTCGTACGAGGACCGCTCGGGCACCGGCTTGGACAGACTCGACGCGGAGACCGTGTCGACCGACTTCGGCCCGCTGTCCGCGCTCGACCGCGAGTTCATCACCAAGGTGCGGCTCGCGGGACTCTGGGAGCTCCCCGCCGGACAGCAGGCGCAGGAGCGCGGCACCACCAAGGCCGTGCAGACCGCGGGCGAGCACCTCGTCGACGGCCATACGTTCCTCGACGCGCGGGTGCGCGAGGTGGCGACGCAGCTCGGCCTCGAACTGCCCAACCAGCCGAGCTCGCAGCAGCGTGACTGGCTCGACGAGCTGAACGACGCGCGCGGCGCCCCGTACGACGAGAGATTCGCGAACATCCTGCGCGCGGCGCACGGCAAGGTCTTCTCGGTGGTCGCCGAGGTCCGCGCGACCACCCGCAACTCGCTGGTGCGCGCCCTGGCCGACGACGCGAACACGACGGTCCTCGACCACATCACGGTGCTTGAAGACACCGGCCTCGTCGACTTCGACGATCTGGCGCGGGACGCCGCTTCGGCCGCCCCCGACCCCGTCACCCGCTCCCCCGCCCCGCCAGGACCGACGAACTCCCCGCCCCCGGCGACCCCGGTCTCCCCCTCTCCCACGTTCCCGCTGCCGCCACCGGTGTCCCGGCCCAAGCCGACGAAGACCGAGCCGCCCCACAAGCCCAAGGAGAGCGAGAAGGGCAGGAGCGTGAAGGGGGACAAGCCGGAGAGTCGCGGCAAGGGCTAGCCCGCGTGAAGCGGAACGTTATCCACCGGCGATCTCCCGTCCGCATGGTGAATAAGCCGTGGCGCGGGCCCCGTCCGCTCGCATAGAACACCCGCATGTTCTGGCTCCCCCTGCTCCTCCTCGCCTGGGTCGCGACAGGCCTGTCCTGCGCCCGGCTCTGCCTCGCCGCGTACCGCACCGCCGCGCCCGGCGCGGCCCCGGAGCACCGTCATGAACTGACGCTCTACGAAACCGCCTTCCTCTCCGGCGGCCCCGCTCGCGTCGCCGACCTCACCCTGGTGTCGATGGCCCGCGCCCGGCGGCTGCTGCTCGCCCGCACCGGCTGGGCGACGGTGGTCGACCCGGTGGGCGGTGACGACATGGAGCGTTCCGTGCTCGGCGCGATAGGGCCCGCGGGCCAGTCGCCGATAGCGCCGGTGCGCCGGGCCGCGGCCGGCACCGACGCGATGCGCGCGCTCGCCGACCGGCTCGTCGCGGCGGGGCTCGCGCTGCCGGACGGCACCTGGTCGGGGGTCGCGGGCGCGGTCCGCCAGGTGCGGGCGAGCGCCGCGGTGGTGCTCGCCCTCGGCGCGGCGGCGCTGCTGATGCCCGCCCAGGAGGCGGCCGATCGGACGCCCGGCGATGTGCACATCGCGTTCTGGTTCGCGCTGCCCCTGGCCACCGCCCTGGCCTGTCTGGCCGTCGCCCGCTTCGAGATCCACCCCTACCCCCGCTGGGCGTCGCCCGCCGGGCAGCGTCTGCTGAGCGCGCTCCCGGCGCGCGGCGGCTCCGACCTCACCGCCGTCGCCGTACGCGGCACCCGCGCCCTCGCGGACCCCGACCTGCGCGCCGCCTTCACGCACCGGGATACGGCGCATCGGGGGCATTGACGGAACAATGCGCCGACACCGGCAGGCGGTGCTTTACTTCGCCTTTTACCGAACGAATCATCCCTTTTGTTCGAGCAACACACGGCCGAATGAAGGGATGGAGAGCGATGAGAGCAGCAGCCGCCCTCTACGGAACCGCCGGATCCTTGGTCTTGACCGCACTCGTCGCCGCCCCCACGGGAAGCGCGTCCGCGACCGACACCGAGCCCTACCCGCAGGCGCACGGCACCGTCGTCGCCGCCGAGCGCGCGAAGGCGGCCGGCATCCGCTTCGGCGCCTGCCCCGCGGCGGAGGGCCTGCCGCCGTCCGTCCGCTGCGGCACCGTGCAGGTGCCGCTCGACTACGCGGCGCCGAACGGCAAGCAGATCAAGCTGACGGTCAGCCGCGTCAAGGCCACGAAGAAGGCCGTGGGCAAGCGCGCCAAGGCCGTCAAGCGCCAGGGGGCGCTCGTCTTCAACCCCGGCGGCCCCGGCGCGTCCGGCATGTACTTCCCGCTCGTCGGAGCCATTCCGGAGTGGAAGCGCATCGCCGCCGCCTACGACCTCGTCGGCTACGCCCCGCGCGGTGTCGGCCGCTCGGCGCCGATCTCCTGTCAGGACCCCAAGGAGTACGGGAAGGCGCCGACCCAGTCGCCGGCCCACCCGGACGCCGCGTACAAACTGAAGCGCGTAGCGGAGGCGCAGGCGTACGCGCGCGGCTGCGCCAAGCGCTCCGGAGCGGGCCTGGCGCACTTCAACAGCCTGAACAACGCCCGTGACCTGGAGGTCCTTCGGGCGGCGCTCGGCGAGCGGAAGCTGACCTTCATGGGCGCCTCGTACGGCACCTACTTCGGCGCCGTCTACGCCTCGCTCTTCCCGTCGCACGTGCGCCGCATGGTGTTCGACTCGGCGGTGAACCCCGACCCGGCACAGATCTGGTACTACAACAACCTCGACCAGTCCGTGGCGTTCGAACGGCGCTGGGCCGACTTCCGTACCTGGGTGGCCAAGCACGACAAGACGTACCACCTGGGCAAGACGCCCGATGCCGTCCTCAGGAGCTACGAGAAGGTCCGCGACGCGCTGGCCCGCAAGCCCGCGGGCGGCAAGGTCGGCTCCGGCCAGCTGCAGTCGGCGTATCTCCAGGCCGGCTATTACGACGACTTCTGGCCGATGCGCGCCTCGGCGCTCTCGGCGTATCTGAAGGGCGACCCGAAGCAGCTGATCGAGCAAGCCGCGCCCGTGCCGAAGGCGGCCAAGGAGCAGGAGAACATCAACGCGGTCTACACCGCGGTCGAGTGCAATGACGCGGCCTGGCCGACGGACTTCAAGACCTGGAACCGCGACAACTCACTGCTCGCCCGCCTCGCGCCCTTCGAGACCTGGGACAACGCCTGGATGAACCTGCCGTGCGCCTACTGGCCCGCGCCCCGCCAGCGTCCCGTGGACGTCCGCACCGACGAGGGCGAGCTGCCCCCGACGCTGATCCTGCAGGCCGAGCGCGACGCGGCGACGCCGTACGAGGGCGCCGAGGAGCTCAACCGCAGGCTGCGGGGTTCGGTCCTTGTGACCGAGCGGGATGCGGGCACGCACGGCATCGCGGCCGGCCCCAACCAGTGCGTCAACGGCCACCTGGACGCGTATCTCCTGGAGGGCAGGCTCCCTGTGCGGCGCGCGGCGTGCGCACCGCACAAGGAGCCCGAGCCGCTGTACGGCAAGCGGGCGAAGGCTCTTCCCAAAAAGCGCTGAGCGCTCCGCTGGACGTGCGGAGATGAACAGGCGGGCCCGGTGGGGGCTGGTCGCCCAGTTCCCCGGCGGCGCCGCCAGGGGGCGGGG
>NZ_JBHYIG010000080.1:0-32489 GCF_042740015.1 Streptomyces sp. NPDC059037 | reverse complement strand
ACCTCTCGGCCGGGGCCGGTCGGTAGACGCTTGACGAAACAGGCACCCATCCCCGGACCGGCCGCGCACCCCTCCCACCCCTTCACCGGGCAGCGCTGCTACGAACAAGTCCGCACCCGGCAGGAAAGCCGGATGACCCATCCCCGCCGTCCCCGAGAGCCCCGCTTCCCGGGCCGCCCGGTCATCACGCTTCTCGCGGTGGAGGGACGGGTGTCAAGGGTGAAGCGAAGCGGAATCGGCGCAGCCGACGCGCAGCGCAGCGGAGCGCCCTTTACACCCGGCCCGGAACCGCCAACCTCGGGACAACCGGGCGGCCCCGGCGCCAATCAAAGCCACAGGCCCAGCAACGCCCCCGCCCCTACCTGCGCTCTACGAAGTAACCCGCACAGCCTTCGAGCACCACTGCGAGCTCGACGAGTTCACGCACATCTTGATCTTGTACGTACGGTTCTCCGGCACGTTCTTCGTGACGCACTTGCGGAACGGAGCAGTGTGTCCCGCCGACTTCACCTTGTGCTTGCCGGTGCTGGCCCAACCGGTCACATTCTTGGCGTCGCGCCGATTGTCACCGACGCACAGCGTGTCGCCCGGGTAACCCTGGTTGTAGTCCTTGCGCCAGCCGGTGTAGCCGATCCTCGTGCTCCCGCTGTAGGCGGTGATCTCCACCCCGTTGCTGTACCTCTCCGTCTTGAAGGTGACTCCGCCCGCTGCGGAAGCGGAGGAGGAGGACAGACCGACACCGGCCGAGGCGAGAAGAGCGCAGCTCAGGACGGCGGCTGCCCGGCGGGGTATGCGCATGCGTGATTCCTTCTGTTGTCGAGATGCGTAACAGGAAGGATCTTCGCCGGACCACCCAACAGTTCACCAACAAGCTGCTGTCACCGGCTTGTTGGCGAACGGGCCCGCAGACCTGGCTACCCCCGCACCTCCCCGTACCACCGCCACGACGCACGCCGCTCCTCCCCCGGCAGCTCCCCGCGCCCCGTCGCCCACAGCAGCGTCGCCCAAGGTTCCGAACCCGAAGGAACGTCGCGGAACAACCGGTGCAGGACCCGCTCGCACACGTCCGCCGGCGGCTCCCACTCCAGACCGAGGCCCTCGGCCAAGTCGTACGTATGGACCACCGTTTCCACGATGCCCATCGCCGCGAAGCCCTCCGGATCCGAGACCCCGAAGCCATGAAACGAGCGGAGTTCCGGCGGCGCCGTACGCACCATCGCGGTGAGCATCGCGCCCGTCGACTCCAGGACCTGGAGCAGGCCCTCCGGACCCGACTCACGGTCCGCGTGGATGGCGTTCCACGGGCCGTCCGTCTGGCGCGGCTCCCAGACGAAGGGGACGGGGCCGTCCAAGGACGGGTTACGCGGGCCCAGTTGAGCGGCGTACGCGAAGTAGTCGTCGCTCAGGTGCTCGACCGTCTCCCAGCAGGTCCACCGCAGCGTGCCCGCCTTTCCGTGCCAGGCCTCCGCAGGAGCCCCGCGGAGGGTGGCGAGGGCCAGCTGGATGGAGCGGTCCAGGTCATCGGCGGTGACGGGTCCTGGCGTTGCGGCATCTTGTTCGGCTTCTCGGCGCATGCGGGGCACGCTAGTCGCGCGTGACCCGGAACCCCACCGACTTTCAGCGCCCGTCCCTCGGCAGCAGCCACGCCGACAGCGCCGTCGTCGCGCACAGCAGCAGCCCCACCGCGAGCAGGGATTCCCGCATCCCCGTGAGCGAGAAGCCCGTCCCGCCGGCGTCCGACGCCAGGAGCACGCCGAACAGGGCGACCGACATCGCCCCGCCCGTCTGGCGAAGGGAGTTGAGCAGTCCGGACGCCGTGCCCGCACGCTCGGCGGGGACCGCGTCCATCAGCAGGGCGGTCAGCGCGGGGACCGCGAACGCGCCGCCCATGCCGGTGGGGACGAGCAGGACGAGGACGAGCCAGAGCGGGGTGTCCGCGTCCAGCGGGATGACGGCGAACATCGCCAGGACCATCACCGCCTGCCCGATCACGATCACCCAGCGGCGGCCGAACCGCTCGGCCATGGGTGGGGAGAGGAGGTTCGTCGACGTGATGACGGCCGCCAGGGGCACGAACATCAGCCCGGCGCCGATCCCCGACATCCCGCGCAGCTCCTGGTAGTACAGGCCCAGCATGAAGATGATCCCGTAGAACCCGGCGTTGAGGGCGAAGCCGATGGCCAGCGAGACGCCGACCTGCCGCTGCCGCAGCATGGCGAGCGGCACCATCGGCGCCCGGTGCCGCTTCTCCGCGGCGTGGAAGGCAGAGCCCGCCACGACCGCGAGGGCGGCCGCGCCAAGCACCGGCGCGCTGGTCCAGCCCAGGTGCCCGCCCTCGATCACGGCGAACGCGAGGCCGGCGAGGGCGAGCACCGCGGTGGCCTGACCGGCGAGGTCGAGGGGCGCGGGACGGCTCGGGGACGGGGCGGTGCGGGTGAGCAGGGCGATGATCAACGCCCCGATGGGCAAGTTGAGGAGGAACACCGCACGCCAGCCGGCCACTTCCGTGAGTACGCCGCCGAGTACCGGACCCGCGGCCATGGCGACGGAACCGCCCACCGTCCACATCGCGATGGCGCGGGCCCGGCGGCGCGGATCGTCGTACGCCTGCCGGATCAGCGAGAGGGATGCGGGCAGCACTACGGCCGCCGCCCCGCCCTGCGCCACACGCGCGGCGATGAGGGCGCCGATGCCGGGGGCCAGGGCGCAGGCGAGCGAGGCGAGGGTGAAGAGCGCGACTCCCCAGACGTAGGCCCGGCGCGCCCCCGCCCGGTCGGCGAGGGCCCCCGCGGAGAGCATCAGCGCGGCGAACATCAGCGTGTACCCGTCCACGACCCACTGGAGCCCCGCCATGCCGCCGTGCAGGGAGGAACGGATGTCGGGCAGCGCGATGTTCACGGCGGACACGTCGATGCTGATGACGGTGAAACCGAGGAGGGAGGCGAGGAGGGGGGCGAGGGTCGCATGCCTGCGGGGCATGGGCTGGGGCTCGGTGGCGGCGGGGGCGGCGGTGACGCTTGGCGTCGACATGGTCGATGGCTCCTGCGGGGCAATCGGGCGGGTGGGCGAGAAAGGCAGTTCGGAGCGCGGGGAACCTGCACCCCCCGGGCCCCGCCAAGACTCCGCCAAGTCCCGCCGCCCCGACAGACCGCAACGTTCCAGGCCCTGACACGGCCCCCCAGGCCGACCCCCCACCGGCGACAATGGAGAAATGGCACCGGCAGAAGGAACGGAACTCGGCAGATACCTCCGCGCGCGGCGGGCGCAGATCACCCCCGCGGACGCGGGCCTCCCGGCCGGCACCGGACTTCGCCGCACCCCGGGCCTCCGCCGCGAGGAGCTCGCGACCCTCGCCGGGGTCAGCGTCGACTACTACACCCGCCTGGAACGCGGCCGCGAGACGAACCCGTCCCCGGCCGTCATCGACTCCCTGGCCCGCACTCTGCGCCTCGGCGGCGACGCCCACGAGCGCCTGCACGACCTGGCCGAGCTGGCATCGGGGCGCGTGACGGAACCGCGCCCCACCGACGACAACACCGTGCGGGAATCGGTCCTCCGGATGCTCGAAGCCCTGCGGCCGCTGCCCGCGTACGTCGTCAACCGTCACAACTACGTACTCGCCGCGAACCCGCCGGGCCGCGCGCTCTTCCCCGGCCTGTGGGACGACTACGCCCCGGCCCAGCGCAACCTCACCCGCTATGTGTTCCTGCACCCCGTGGGCAGCGAGCTCTACATCCCCCGGGAGCAGACCCTCGCGACGTCGGTCGCGCATCTGCGGGCGATCGGCGGACTCGACCCGGACTCACCGCAGCTGGCCGCGCTCGTCGGTGAACTGCTCCTGAAATCACCGGACTTCGCGCGGCTCTGGGAGCGGTATGACGTGCGGGAGCGTGGCGGAGGGAGGAAGACCTTCGCGCATCCCAAGACGGGGCGGATGACGCTCACGTTCGAGGCGATGCAGCTTGCCCGTACGGGCGGGCAGCGGCTCATCACTTACCAGGCGGCGCCCGGTACCCCGGACGAGGAGGCCATGCTGCGCCTGGAGTCGGCGTCCCGCACTCACTGAACGGCGTCAGTCCTCCTCGTCCGCCCCGCAAGAACTCCCGTTCCTCGGCATCTCCCCGTACAACAGGAACCCGTCCACCTTCTCCCGTACGCACTTGGACCCCGCGTAACCGGTGTGCCCGTCCCCCTTGTTGTCCAGGACGATGGCATGCGACCCGAGCCGCTCGGCCGTCTCCTCGGTCCAGCGGTACGGGGTCGCCGGGTCGCCCCGCGTGCCGACGAGCAGGAAGTCGGGGCTCTTCAGATCGCGTACCTCGTCACGGATGTAGTCCGTGCCGGGGGGCCGCCCGAAGCAGAAGAGCACCGGCGTCAGCATCGACTTCCCGAAGATGGCGGACGTCGACGCGAACTCCTTCTGGAGCTTGGCGACTTCCTTCTCGATGCTGTCCGCGTCCGGCCGGTCGGGGTCGTCCGCGCAGTTCACGGCCATGAGCGCGGCGGCCATGTTGTCGAGGGGAATGTCCTCCGTCAGATCTTTCGGGCCCGGCTTCAGATCCGGCTTCAGACCCGGCGGCTGCTGGGCCATCGCCCCGCTCATCCGCAGCAGCGCCCGAGGATCGCCGTCGGCGAGGAGCGCGCCCAGCGCCTGCGAGAGGGCGGGCCACGACTGCCTGCTGTAGAGCGCCTGTCCCAGTACGTCCACGACGTCCTGACCGGTGAACTCCGCGCCGTCCGTGGACTGCAGCGGATACTTGTCAAGCCCCCGGATCAGCTCGGCCATGTGCTCGCGCGCGGCCCGTGAATCCGTGCCGAAGACACAACCCGGGTTGTCCGTACACCAGTTGAGGAAGTTGTCGAGGGCGGTCTGACGCCCCTCCGCGCTCACCAGGGCCTGCTCTGCGACCGGTTCCGTCAGGGTGTCCACGCCGTCGAGGACCATCCGCCCGACCTTCTTGGGGAACTGGGCGGCGTAGACGGAGCCGAGCCGCGTCCCGTAGGAGAAGCCCAGATAGTTGAGCTTCTTGTCGCCGAGAGCCTGCCGCATGACGTCCATGTCGCGCGAGACGTTGATGGTGCCGACGTACGGAAGAACGGGGCCGGACTCCTTGGCGCACTTGTCGGAGATCTTCTTCACCTCGTCGAGCAGGACACCGGGGTCCTCGTCGGGATCCTCGGCCGCCGTCGGATCTTCGGCATCGGCGTCGCCGCAGGTCACGGGCGAACTCTGGCCCACACCGCGCGGGTCGAAGGAGACGACGTCGTACCCCTTGCCGAGATACGCGAACTCCTTCTGCGACGCGAGCAGTCCGGAGACCCCCGCACCGCCGGGCCCCCCGAAGTTGAGCAGCAGCGAACCGCGCTTGTCGCCGCTGGACTTGATGCGGACCATGGCGAGGTCGACCTTGCCGCGCTTGGGCTGTGCGTAGTCGAGCGGGACGGTGATCTTGCCGCACTGCACTTCGTCCTTCGCGGGAGCCGGGGTGGCGGGACCCTCGGTGGCGAGCCCCTCCCCCTCCCCTTCGCAGTCACCCCACTTGATCTTCTGGGTGTAGTACCGGGAGAGATCGGGCCGCTGATCGGGCGACGGGGACTCCCCGACAGCGGCGGCAGCGGCGGTGGCCGCCGCTCCGATGCCCGGCAGTCCTATTCCTGTCCCCATGACGGCCAGCGCGGTGACGCCGGCGAGCGCAACAGCTCTGCGCACGGCAACCTCCCAGGGTCTGCCCCTCGATCACCCTAAGCGCGCCGGTCCGGCCCCGCCCGTCCAGCTCACAGCCAGTGACGACGACTACCGACCGTGTCCGTATAGCTCTTCGATCTCCGCGGCGAAGTCACGCTCTACGGCGGCCCGCCGCAGCTTCAGGGACGGCGTGAGATGACCGCTCTCCTCCGTGAAATCCACGGGCAGGACGGTGAACCGCCGGATGGACTCGGCGCGGGACACGAGCTTGTTGGCCTCGTCGACGGCACGCTGCAGGGTCTCCCGCAACTCGGCGTCATCGACAAGATCGGCCGGCGTCGTCCCCGGCTCCTTCTTCTTCATACGACACCAGTGCGCGATGCCGTCCGCTTCGAGCGTGATCAGGGCGGTGATGTACGGCCGGGCGTCCCCGAGGACCATGCACTGGCCGACCAGCGGATGGGCGCGCAGCCAGTCCTCCAGCGGGGCGGGGGCGACGTTCTTGCCGCCCGTCGTGATGAGCAGGTCCTTCTTCCTCCCGGTGATCGAGAGATACCCGTCGGCGTCGAGCTCGCCGACGTCCCCGGTGGCGAACCAATCCCGCCCGGAAGGCACCGCACACCCCCTGCGCCCGTCCCAGTACCCCGCGAAGACCTGCCCGCCGGCGAGCAGCACCTCCCCGTCGTCCGCGATCCGCACCTTCGTGCCGGGCAGCGGCCAGCCGACCGTCCCCAGGCGCGGCTTCAGCGGCGGTGTCACGGTCGCCGCCGCGGTGGTCTCGGTCAGCCCGTACCCCTCGAAGATCTCGATGCCGGCCCCCGCGTAGAAGGCGGCGAGCCGGCGCCCGAGCGGTGAGCCGCCGCAGATCGCGTACCGCACCTTGCCGCCGAGCGCGGCGCGGATCCGCCGGTAGACCAGCGGGTCGTACAGCGCACGGGCCGCCCGCAGCCCGAACGCCGGCCCGGGGCCTGTGCCGTGCTGCGCCGCCTCGACGGCTTCCCCGTACCGCACCGCGATACGCGCCGCACGGTCGAAGGACGCGGCGCGCCCCATCTTCTCGGCGGTGGCACGCCCGGTGTTGAAGACCTTCTCCAGGACGTAAGGAATGGCGAGGAGGAATGTCGGCCGGAAACTCCCCAGGTCTCGCAGCAGATCCTCGGTCTGGATGCTCGGCGCGTGCCCGAGCCGCACGCGGGCGCGCAGGCAGCCGATGGCGACCATCCGCCCGAAGACATGGGAGAGCGGCAGGAAGAGCAGCGTGGAGGCGGGCTCCTTGCTGACCGACTTGAAGACGGGATGCAGCAGCTCGATGGCGTTGTCCACCTCGGCGAAGAAGTTGCCGTGGGTCAGGACGCAGCCCTTGGGCCGCCCGGTGGTGCCGGAAGTGTAGATGAGGGTGGCGATGTCGCTGGGCCTCAACTCCCCTCTCCGACCGTGGACTTCGCCGTCGGAGATGTCGCTGCCGCGTCCGAGTTCGGCGAGGCGCCGGACGTCGCCCTTCTCGAAGGACCACAGGTGCTCGAGGCCCGGCATCCGGTCGCGCTCCGGGCCGAGCGACGAGGCGAGTTCGGCGGTCTCGGCGGCGAGGGCGACGGCTCCGGAGTCCTGGACGATCCACCGGGTCTGGTAGGCGGAGGAGGTCGGATACACCGGCACGGTGACGAGCCCGGCCGCCCAGGCGGCGAAGTCGAGGAGCGTCCACTCGTACGTCGTACGCGCCATGATCGCGAGGCGGTCGCCCGGGGCGAGGCCCTCCGCGATGAGCCCTTTCGCCACGGCGAGGACCTCATCGGCGAAGTCACCGGCGCTGACGTCCCGCCAGCGGCCGTCGCTTCCCTTCCGGGAGAGGACGGCTTCGGCGGGGGCCTCTCGGGCGTTGTCGAAGGGGATGTCGGCGAGGGAGCCGGTGGCCACGGGGGCGGCGAAGGGGGGCGTGACGGCTTCGCGCACGACTCCGTCGAGGGCGCGTATGTGGGGTGGTACGAGGGCGGGTTGGGGGGTGGGGGACATGGGTGGCGGCTCCGATGTCTGGGGCGGGAGGTGGACGATGCCGGGCAATCGGGTGGGTGGGCGGGAAAGATCCGCCGCGAAGCGGCGGTCTTGACTAGCCGCGCTCGAGAACGGCCGTCACCCCCTGCCCACCCGCCGCGCAGATCGAGATCAACCCCCGCCCAGGAGCCCCCCGTTCCGCCAGCAGCTTCGCCAGCGTGGCGACGATCCGCGCCCCCGTGGCCGCAAAGGGATGCCCCGTCGCCAGCGACGACCCGGCGACGTTGAGTCGCCCGCGGTCCACCGCCCCAAGGCCCGCCTTCTCCCACGCGGCCAGCGTCGCGAGCACCTGCGAGGCGAACGCCTCGTGAATCTCGACGAAGTCGAAGTCGGCGAGCCCGAGCCCCACCCGCTCCAGCATCCGCGGCACGGCGTAAGCAGGCGCCATCAACAACCCGTCCTCACCCCCGACGACATCACCCCCCACGAAATCCACCGCGGCCGTCTCACAGGCGGTCAGATACGCCAGCGGATCCAGACCCCGCTCCCCCGCCCATTCCTCACTCGCGAGCAGCGCGACAGCCGCCCCGTCCGTCAGAGGAGTCGAATTCCCGGCGGTCATCGTCGGGTTGGCCCCCTTCACCCCGAAGACCGGCCGCAACGCCGCCAGCTTCTCCGCGGTGGACCCCGGCCGCAGATTCTGGTCCCGCTCAAGCCCACGGAAGGGAACAACGAGCCCCTCCAGAAAGCCGCGCTCGTACGCCGCGGCGAGCCGCTGATGGCTGGCGGCGGCCAGTTCGTCCTGGGCGGCCCGCGAGACGCCCCACGCCTGCGCGGTGACGGCGGCGTGCTCGCCCATCGAAAGGCCGGTACGGGGCTCGGCGTTGCGGGGAATGTCCGGCACGAGATGCCCGGGGCGGATCCCGGCAAGAGCCTTCACCCTCGCCCCGGCCGTCTTCGCCCGCCGCGCGGCCAGCAGGATCTTGCGCAGGGAGTCGTTGACGCCGAGCGGCGCGTCGCTCGCGGTGTCGGCGCCGCCCGCCACTGCGGACTCCGTCTGCCCCAGCGCGATCTTGTTGGCGGCGGCGATGACGGCTTGCAGCCCGGTGCCGCAGGCCTGCTGGATGTCGTACGCGGGAGTGGTCGGCGCGAGCCGCGAGCCGAGGACGGTCTCGCGGGCGAGATTGAAGTCCCGGCTGTGCTTGAGCACGGCGCCGGCGACGAACTCCTCTACGGCGCCGTCCCCTTCGAGCCCATACCGCTCGACGAGCCCGTCGACGGCGGCGGTCAGCATCTCCTGGTTGGAGGCGGTCGCGTACGGGCCGTCGGAGCGCGCGAAGGGGATACGGCTGCCGCCGATGACCGCCACGCGGCGGGTGGTGGGCAGATTCATGTCTCGACCAGCTCCTGACCCTTGAGTAACCTTACTCCGAAGTAAATTTACGACCGAGCTGGGAGTTGGACAATGGCCGACCGCTATCTGAACTTCACGGGCACCGCACCCGGCCGCTTCCTCACCCGCAGGCTCGGCCTCCCCCAGCCGGCGCCGCTGCGCCGCTGGTCAGCCGAACACCCCACGCTGGAGGGCGAGTTGCTGCACCTGACGGCGGGCGATTCGCAGCACACCTCGACCCTGGCGGAGATCCTGGCCCGTACCGGCCTGAAGGAAGTCACCGCGACCGACGCCCGGCACGTGTCGGCGGTCGTTCTCGACGCGACGGCGCTGTCGGACACTCCGGGCCTGGCCCAGGTCCACGCGGCGCTGCACCCGGTCGTGCGACAGGTGGCGGCGAACGGCCGCATCGTCGTCATCGGCGCACCGGTCTCGGCCTCCGACCACCACCAAGCGGCAGCGCAGCAAGCATTGGAAGGCTTTGTACGTTCACTGGGCAAGGAGCTGGGCAGGTGCCGCACCGCGACCCTCGTCCGCATCCGCTCGGCGTCGGCGGCGGAGTCGACCCTCCGCTTCCTCCTCTCGCCGAGGTCGGCGTATGTCAGCGGCCAGGTGATCGAGGTCGGGGACGCCGAGCCCGCCCCCTGCGACTGGGACCGCCCGCTGGCCGGCCGCACGGCGCTGGTCACGGGGGCGGCGCGGGGCATCGGCGAGGCGGTGGCGGAGGTCCTGGCCAGGGACGGCGCGCACGTCGTCGTCCTGGATGTCCCTTCCGCCCAGGCGGAGTTGGTGCGGGTGGCGGACCGGCTCGGCGGTACGGCACTGCCGCTGGACATCACGGCGGACGACGCGGGCGAACGCATCGCGGCGGCGGTGTCCGCGTCCGCCGGGGGCGGCCTCGACGTACTGATCCACAACGCGGGCATCACGCGGGACCGCAAGCTGGCGAACATGGCGGCGGACCGCTGGGACCCGGTCCTGGACGTCAACCTCACAAGCGTGCTGCGAACGACGGACGCGCTGCTGTCGTCCGGGACGCTGAAGCGGGGCGGGAGCGTGGTCGCCACGGCGTCGATCGCCGGGATCGCGGGGAACGTCGGCCAGACGAACTACGCGGCGAGCAAGGCGGGCATCATCGGCCTCGTCCGCTCGCTCGCGCCCCGGGCTCTCGCGGAGTACGGGGTGACGGTGAACGCGGTGGCCCCCGGCTTCATCGAGACGAAGATGACGGCGGCGGTCCCTCTCCTCATCCGGGAGGCGGGGCGGCGCATGAACTCCCTTGCGCAGGGGGGCCTTCCGGTGGACGTGGCGGAGACTACGGCATGGCTGTCCGGCGCGGCCTCCGGCGGAGTGAACGGCCAGGTAATCCGGGTCTGCGGCCAGTCCCTGCTGGGAGCATGAACAGGCCTCCCCCGCCCACCCGCCCGATTGCCCGGCAGCGGGGCGACTTGCCGGGGTGGGTGGGGGAGGCGGCGGAACCACACCACCAGACAAGGACCCCCATGCTCGCCCCCCAACTCCTGCGCGGCGCCCTCCTCTCCCCCTTCAAGCGCCCCCGCCCAGACGCCCCGCTCGACACCACGCCCCGCACCCGCCCCGCAGCCCGCCCCGACCCCCGCCACCTCACCCGCTACGCGAACCTCTGCGGATATGACGACGCCCACGACGCCGCCCTCCCCCTCACGTATCCGCACATCCTCGGCTTCCCCCTCGCCATGAGGATCATGAGCACCCAGGCCTTCCCGCTCCCCCTCCTCGGCCTCGTCCACACGTCCATCGAGATCACACAGGAGCGGCCCCTCAGCCCCACCGAGGAGCTCGGAATCGGCGTACACGCGGCCAAGTTGAGCGCCCACCGCCGCGGCACCGAGGCCACCGTCGTCACCGAGGCACGCGCCACGGACGGCACGGCAGTCTGGGCGTCCACCAGCACCTACCTGGCCCGGCACAAGACCAGCAGCAGGAGCAACACCCCACAGGCGGCCGACACCACACCCCTCCCCACCCGAGCCGAATGGCAGCTCCCCCCAGACCTCGGCCGCCGCTACGCCGCCGCCACGGGCGACCGCAACCCCATCCACCTGTACGCGCTGACCGCCCGCGCCCTCGGCTTCCCCCGAGCCATAGCCCACGGCATGTGGACGTTCGCCCGCTGCCTCGCCGAGCGGCAAACGGACACCCACCCCCGGCACGTACGCGCCGAGTTCAAGGCCCCCGTACTCCTCCCCGGCACGGTCATCTACGCCGCCGAAGGCCCCGCCTTCGAACTACGCTCCCCCACCGGGACCGTCCACCTCACCGGCACCGGGTGACCACCGGCGCCCCCGCATCAGATCCCCAAGACCCGCCCAGGCAAAGTTCATCAGCGTCGCCGCGGCCTCCTTCGCGGAGACGGAGGCGTCCTCGTTGGCCCAGCCGGCCAGCGACTCCGCCGCGCCCACCAACGCCTGGGCGAGCCCCGCCACTTCACGCTCGGCCAGGGCCGGATTCCCGTGCGCCTCCCGCGCCGCCTCGGCGATCAGGGACGTCACAAAGGCGAGGATCTCCTCGCGCATGACGGCGACTTCGGCCGCGAACGGCTCCCCTTGCGTCCGCGCCTGGTTGTGCAGCACCACCCACGCGTCGGGCCGGCCCGGGGTGTGGTTTAATAAGGCCCGCAGCCCGCCCCACTGGTGCCGGTGGGGGGGCCCGCCGCCGCTCACCCCGCGCCGCACGGCGGCGACCAGCGCCGCCGCCTCCCGCCGGATGCACGCCGTGAACAGCTCTTCCTTGGAGTTCAGATAGAGATAGACGAGCGGCTTCGAGACCCCGGCGACCTCCGCGATCTCGTCCATGGACGCGGCACGGTAGCCACGCTGCCCGAAGATCCGCACGGCGGCATCCAGCATCTGCTGCTCCCGCACCGCCCGCGGCATCCGCTTCTGCCGCTTCCCGACCGCCCCGGAAGCCGCGGCCGCTCCGGAAGCCCCGCCCCCACCGGCCACCCCGGCACCTCCGGCCACCCCGGCCTTCACTTCGCCCACCCCCGGCCGCCCGCCTTCCACACAACTTGTGCACAGACGGCCCAGCCTACGGTCAGCCCCCGACGACCACCGCGCCCCGCCCCCGGAAAGATCCGGGAACGGGGCGCGGCAGAGGGAACGAGCCGGGGGAGATCAGGCGGCTGCGGGAACCGCCTGCGGCTCGTCGGCCCCGTCGAACGCGTCGAGCGGCGATGCCGACGCGTTCTCGTAGGCCTCACGGTCGAGGATCTTCTCGCGGGCCGCGACGATCACCGGCACCAGCGCCTGACCTGCCACGTTCGTGGCAGTTCGCATCATGTCCAGCACCGGGTCGATGGCGAGCAGCAGGCCCACGCCCTCCATCGGGAGGCCCAGCGTCGACAGGGTCAGGGTCAGCATGACCGTGGCGCCCGTCAGACCGGCGGTGGCGGCGGAGCCGACGACCGACACGAAGGCGATGAGCAGGTACTCCTTGATGCCCATCTGCACGTCGAAGATCTGCGCGACGAAGATCGCGGCGATCGCCGGGTAGATCGCGGCGCAGCCGTCCATCTTGGTGGTCGCGCCGAAGGGCACGGCGAAGGACGTGTACTCCTTCGGGACGCCGAGGCGCTCGGTGACCTTCTGGGTGACCGGCATGGTGCCGACCGAGGAGCGGGAGACGAAGGCCAGCTGGATCGCGGGCCAGGCGCCCTTGAAGAACTGCATTGGGTTGACCTTGGCGACGAACGCGAGCAGCAGCGGGTAGACGCCGAACATCACCAGGGCGCAGCCGATGTAGATGTCGGCGGTGAACGTCGCGTACTTGGAGATCAGGTCCCAGCCGTAGTCGGCGATGGCGAAGCCGATGAGGCCGATGGTGCCGATCGGGGAGAGCTTGATGACCCACCACAGGGCCTTCTGGAGGAGAGCCAGGACCGACTCGCTCAGGTCCAGGATCGGCTGGGCCTTGTCACCGATCTTCAGTACGGCGATACCGGCGACGGCGGCCATGAAGACGATCTGCAGGACGTTCAGGTCGGTGAAGGGCGTGACGACGTCCGTCGGGATGATCCCGGTCAGGAAGTCGATCCAGGAGCCCGCTTCGTCCGGCTTGGCGCCGTCCTTCGGGGTGAGGCCGGTGCCGGCGCCGGGGTTCGTGATGAGGCCGATCGCGAGGCCGATGACGACCGCGATCAGCGAGGTGATCATGAACCAGACCAGCGTCTGCGAGGCGAGCCGGGCCGCGTTGTTGACCTTACGCAGGTTGGTGATCGACACCAGGATGGCGAAGAAGACGAGCGGGGCGACCGCCAGCTTCAGCAGCCCGATGAAGGTGCCGCCCACCTTGTCCAGGGTGGTGACCAGCCAGGAGACGTCCTGGCTGCGGGCGAGCCAGCCGAGCAGGACGCCGATGACCAGACCGCCGAGGATCTGGGCCCAGAAGGGCACCTTGAGGAACTTGGGTATCCGGAAGCCGGGCTTCGACTTCTCTTCCGGCTGATCGCCGGCGGCTACGGGGGAGTTCGCGGACACGGACACACTCCGGGTAATGGCAGGGGACGTGAGGGAGCGGCGACCGCGAGGGGTCAGACGGAACGGCCGTTACGGCGCCGCTGCAGTGCAGATGTCACTTGATGCTTGTCGCTCGCGCTGTTCAACGACAGCAACGACAGGCCGCGGACATGCAGCGGCAGAGATCGACATGCAGGCGCGCCACGAGCGGAACGCTCATGGGGACGTGGGGCGCGGCTGCTGTCTTCATGTCGAACACGTTAACACTTGAACTTTGGGAACATCAAAGGTCTTGTTTGAGGTAGAGGCGGCCAATCAGAGGCCGAACGGCTCCCAAAACGCACAAAACCCCGGTACTGGAGCGGATCGCTCCGGTACCGGGGCCGAGATCTGTGTGACGAACCTTACGGGGCCTTTATGGGGTCCCTGGCCGCTACGACTGCGCGCGGGCCGCGTCGTCGGCGAGGTCCTCCTGCGTGCGGTTCGCCTCAAGGCTGGCCTTGGTCCGCTCCACGCGCTCGACGACCTGGACCGAGGCCCGGTCACGCTCCTTGCGCAGCGCCACGAAGCTGATGGGCGCGGAGACGACTAGGGCGAGCAGCAGCACCCAGAGGAGGTTGGAGTCCCCGAGACCCCTCGGCAGGATCCCGGCATAGACAAGTCCCCAGATCGCGAAAAAGCAGCCCACGAAGATTCCGAGGCGCATCAGCGTGTAGCGGAGCATGTCAATCCACTCTTCCGTTCCGAAATGGGCCCGAGTAGGACGAGCCCCTCCAGTGAAGCACGGGAGGGCCCGCGTCCAGCAGGGGGGTGAACCCTCAGCCGAGCGGGAGCAGCATCGTGATGTCGTCGCGGTCGTCGCCGGGGCCGACCCGGATGGCGCCGGGCACCCGCCCGACCTCCTTGTATCCGCAGGACTCGTAGAAGCGGTCGACGCCGGTGCCGCCCCGGCAGGTCAGCCGGATCGCGTCGATGCCGTCGATCCCCCGGGCGGCGTCGGCCGCGGCGGCCATCAGGTCCCGGCCGTAGCCCTTGCCCTGGTGCTTGGGGTGCACCATCACGACGTACAGCCAGATCCAGTGCTTCATCAGGCGGTGCGTGTTGTAGGCGAGGAACGCGGTCGCGGCGACGGCGCCGTCCTCGTCGTACCCGACGAGCAGCCGGGTCTCCCCCTGGCTCAGCTGGGCCAGCCGCTTGAGCCACTCGGGGCGTATGTCCTCGACCGTCACGGGCGGTACGAAACCGACCGCGCCGCCGGCGTTGGACACATCGGCCCAGAGCGCGAGCACGCCGTCGCGGAGGGTGGGGTCGATCTCCGGGTCCAGACGGAAGGTAAGAGTCATGAGTGGAGAGTAACCATTACAAACTCTCCGCCTCAAGCGCATTTCGCATCCCGGACAGACCTCGGACAGACCTCGGACAGACCTCCGGCAGACCTCTGCCAGACGCAGCGAGCCCCGGCCTTGTGAGGCCGGGGCTCGCACGCGGTTCGAGAATGGACGGGTCAGACCCGCATCGCCTGCGGGGTCTCCCGGAGCGACAGGTCGGGACCCTCGTACTCACGGATCGCCTCGTACCGCGTGTTGCGCTCCACGGGGCGGAAGCCGGCCTCGCGGATGAGGTCGAGGAGGTCCTCGCGCGTCAGCTTGTTCGGCGTGCCGAAGTCGTCCGCGTCGTGCGTGATCTTGTACTCGACGACCGAGCCGTCCATGTCGTCCGCGCCGTGCTGCAGCGCGAGCTGCGTCGTCTGCAGGCCGTGCATGACCCAGAAGACCTTGACGTGCGGGACGTTGTCGAAGAGCAGCCGCGAGACCGCGAAGGTCTTCAGGGCCTCCGCGCCGGACGCCATGGTCGTACGCGCCTGGAGCTTGTTGCGGACCTTGCCGTCCTTCATGTCCACGAAGTCATGCTGGTAGCGCAGCGGGATGAAGACCTGGAAGCCGTTCGTCTCGTCCTGCAGCTCACGCAGCCGAAGGACGTGGTCGACGCGGTGCCGGGGCTCCTCGATGTGGCCGTACAGCATCGTGCACGGGGTCTTCAGACCCTTCTCGTGCGCGAGGCGGTGGATGCGCGACCAGTCCTCCCAGTGGGTGCGGTGGTCGACGATGTGCTGACGCACTTCCCAGTCGAAGATCTCCGCGCCGCCGCCGGTGAGGGACTCGAGGCCCGCCTCGATCAGCTCGTCGAGGATGTCGGAGGCCGACATCCCGGAGATCGTCTCGAAGTGGTGGATCTCCGTGGCCGTGAACGCCTTCAGGGAGACGCTGGGGAGCGCCTTCTTGAGCTCGCTCAGCGAACGCGGGTAGTACCGCCACGGCAGATTCGGGTGCAGGCCGTTGACGATGTGCAGCTCGGTGAGGTTCTCGCCCTCCATCGCCTTGGCGAGGCGGACGGCCTCCTCGATGCGCATCGTGTACGCGTCCTTCTCGCCCGGCTTGCGCTGGAACGAGCAGTAGGCACAGGACGCGGTGCACACGTTCGTCATGTTGAGGTGACGATTGACGTTGAAGTGCACCACGTCGCCGTTCTTGCGGGTGCGCACCTCGTGGGCGAGACCGCCGAGCCAGGCCAGATCGTCCGACGCGTAGAGCGCGATGCCGTCCTCGCGGGACAGCCGCTCGCCGGCCCGAACCTTCTGCTCCAGCTCGCGCTTCAGCCCCGCGTCCATACCCGGCCGCCTCTCCAATGTCTACGTAAATCAGGCCTCGCCCACGGTACGCCTACACCTCTTCAGGCAGTTCCCCGACCCGGTTCTCCCACTTGGTGGAGAGCACGATCGTCGTACGCGTCCTGGAGACGCCCTTCGTGCCGCTCAGCCTGCGGATCGTCTTCTCCAGGCCGTCCACGTCACTGGCGCGGACCTTGAGCATGTACGAGTCGTCGCCCGCGATGAACCAGCAGTCCTCGATCTCGTGCAGGTCCTTCAGACGGCGCGCCACGTCCTCGTGGTCGGCGGCGTCCGAGAGCGAGATGCCGATGAGGGCGATGACCCCGAGGCCCAGCGATGCCGAGTCGACGGTCGCGCGGTAACCGGTGATGACACCGGCCGCCTCCAGGCGGTTGATCCGGTCCGTGACGCTCGGGCCGGAGAGACCGACGAGGCGGCCGAGTTCGGCGTACGAGGCCCTGCCGTTCTCCCGCAGGGCCTGGATGAGCTGCCTGTCCACGGCGTCCATAGGTGCGATGCCTTTCATTATTCAGCGATACCGCGAGTCTATGTGTAGAATCTAAGGCGCAACAGGGTCAACACCCTGTGAATCTTTCTCAATCTCAGCAGATCAACGACGATCCTTCAGGAGTGAGTCACCCGTGTACTCGATCGAGATGGCCTACGCCCGAATGCGCGAGCTTCAGGACATGGCCAACCGCTCGCGTGCCCATCAGCCCACCAGCGCGCTCAAGGCCGCCGCCCGCAAGAAGCGCGGCAGCAAGAAGCGCTAAGCCCCCTGGGAGCCGGAGCCGAGCTCTCCCTCCCAACGGCGGTACAAGCTGTGCGGCACACCCGCCGCGTCCAGCACCCGCCCGGCGACGAAGTCCACCAGATCCTGGATGTGTGTCGCCCCCGCGTAGAACGCCGGAGAGGCGGGCAGCACGACCGCGCCCGCCTCGTCCAGGCTCACCAAGTGCTTCAGTGTCGGCCCGTTCAGCGGCGTCTCGCGTACGCAGACGACCAGTTGCCGGCCTTCCTTGAGCGTCACGCTCGCCGACCGCTGCAGCAGGTCCTTCGAGAGACCGAGCGCCACCCCCGCCACGCAGGCCGTGGACGCGGGCACGATCAGCATTCCCTTGGTCGCGTACGACCCCGACGAGGGGCCCGCCGCGAGATCACCGGGCGCCCAGTACCGGACGTCGTCCACCGGCACGTCGAACGTCTCCGGCTTCCCGTCGGCGCCACGGCCGAGCCACGCATGCAGATCGTCGCGCCAGTGCGCGTCCCGGAAGGCGATGCCCGTCTCGTCGAGCAGCGTCAGGCGCGAGGCCCGCGAGACGACGAGGTCCACGCTCTCCCCGGCCGCGAGCAGCGCGCGCAGCACGGCTGCGGCATACGGGGTCCCCGAGGCGCCGGACACCCCCACGATCCAAGGCTTACGCTGCGTATCTCCTGGGTTCACACTGTGAGCCTAGACGGTGAGACCCCGCACCAGCAGATCGAGCAGCGCGCAGACGAACAGCGCGATGCCGATGAAGCCGTTGACCTGGAAGAAGGCGCGGTTGAGCCGGGACAGATCGTGGGGCTTCACGATGGAGTGCTCGTAGACGAACGCGCCGGCGACGACCGCGATGCCGAGCCAGAAGAACGTTCCCGCGTCGGTCGAAGCGGCGTACCAGACGAAGAGTGCCGTGGTCACCAGATGGCAGCCGCGCGCACCCCAGATGGCCGCCGGGATGCCGAAGCGCGCGGGCACCGAGAGCACGCCGACCTCGCGGTCCGTCTCCACGTCCTGGCAGGCGTAGATCAGGTCGAAGCCGCCGATCCAGACGCCGACGGCGAGCCCGAGGATCACCGCCTGCCCCGACCACTCCCCCGTGACCGCGATCCAGGCGCCGACCGGGCCCATCGCCTGGGCGATGCCGAGGATCGCCTGCGGGAAGTTCGTGAACCGCTTGCCGTACGGATAGACCACCATCGGGATCACCGCGATCGGCGCGAGCGCCAGGCACAGCGGGTTGAGCAGCGCGGCAGAGCCGAGGAACACCACGAGCGCGATGAGCGCGCCCGTCCACGCGGACTTCACCGACACGGCGCCCGTGACGAGTTCGCGGTGCGCGGTGCGCGGGTTGCGGGCGTCGATCTCGCGGTCGATGATCCGGTTCGCCGCCATGGCGAAGGTCCGCAGGCCGACCATGCAGATGGTGACCAGGAGCAGCCGCCCCCAGTGGATGTTCTCGTCCCACTGGTACATGGCGGTCAGGGACGCGATGTACGCGAAGGGCAGCGCGAAGACCGAGTGCTCGATCATCACGAGCCGCAGGAAGGCCTTGACCTTGCCGGGCGGCGCGGGCTCCGGGCCGAAGAGATCCGGGGTTGCTGAATCAGCACTCATCTAGAGCCCGTACTCCTTCCAGCGGCGGTCGACCTTCGACGCCGTCTCCGGGTCGGACTCGACCATGTTCGGCCAGCCCCCGTCCCGTACGTATCCCTCTTCGGGCAGCTTCTTCGTCGCGTCGATGCCCGCCTTGCCGCCCCAGAACTGCTGGTAGGAGGCGTGGTCGAGATGGTCGACGGGACCTTCGGCCACCGTCAGGTCGCGTGCGTAGTCGGTGTTGCCGAGCGCGCGCCAGGACACTTCGTGCAGGTCGTGGACGTCGCAGTCCTTGTCCACGACCACGATCAGCTTGGTCAGCGACATCATGTGGGCGCCCCAGATGGCGTGCATGACCTTCTGCGCGTGCTTCGGGTACTTCTTGTCGATCGAGACGATCGCGCAGTTGTGGAAGCCGCCGGACTCGGGCAGGTGGTAGTCCACGATGTCGGGGACGATCACCTTGAGGAGCGGCAGGAAGAAGCGTTCGGTGGCGCGGCCGAGGGGCCCGTCCTCCGTCGGCGGGCGGCCGACGACGATCGACTGGAGCAGCGGACGCTTCCGCATCGTCACGCAGTCGATCTTCAGCGCGGGGAAGTCCTCCTGCGGCGTGTAGAACCCGGTGTGGTCGCCGAAGGGGCCCTCCGGGAGCATCTCGCCGGGCTCGAGCCAGCCCTCGATGACGACCTCGGCGTTCGCCGGGACCTGGAGCGGGACCGTCTTGCAGTCGACCATCTCGACGCGCTTGCCCTGGATGAACCCGGCCAGCATGTACTCGTCCATGTCGCCGGGCAGCGGCGCCGTCGACGCGTACGTGACGGCCGGCGGGCAGCCGAAGGCGATCGCGACCGGCAGCTTCTCGCCCCTGCGGGCGGCCACCTGGTAGTGGTTGCGGCTGTCCTTGTGGATCTGCCAGTGCATGCCGATGGTGCGCTTGTCGTGGCGCTGCAGGCGGTACAGACCGAGGTTGCGTACGCCGGTGTCCGGGTCCTTGGTGTGGGTCAGGCCCAGGTTGAAGAAGGAGCCGCCGTCCTCCGGCCAGGTGAAGAGCGCGGGCAGCTTCTCCAGGTCGACGTCGTCGCCGGTGAGGACCACTTCCTGTACGGGAGCGTCCTTCACCTTCCTCGGCGGTACGTGCGTCATGGCGCCGAGCTTGCCGAACGCCTCCCGGATGCCGACGAAACCGTGCGGCAGCTCCGGCTTGAGGAGGCCGCCGATCTTGTCGCTGATCTCGCTGTACGACTTCAGGCCGAGCGCCTTCAGGAGGCGGCGGTCCGTCCCGTACACGTTCATGGCCAGGGGCATCGCCGAGCCCTTGACGTTCTCGAAGAGAAGCGCGGGGCCGCCGGACTTCTGCACCCGGTCGACGATCTCGCCGACCTCCAGATACGGGTCGACCTCGGCCTTGATGCGCTTGAGATCGCCCTCGCGCTCCAGAGCCCGGAGCAGGGAGCGAAGATCGTCATAAGCCATGCGTTCCAGTATCGGTCACCGGCTACCCTGGCCCCGTCACCGGGGCCCTGACACCGCCCTACCTCCGTCGCTTGGGGAATCGCGCAACCATGCTCAGGTATCTGCCGTTCCTGCTGGTCCTCGCGGTGTGGATCTACGCCTTCATCGATGTCCTGAACACTCCGGAGAAGGAGGTCAGGCATCTGCCGAAGGTGGTGTGGGTCATCATCGTGCTGCTCTTCGGCGAGGTGCTGCTCGGGCCGATCGCCTGGTTCGTCACCGGCAAGGTCCGCCACGCTCCGGGCGCCGGCGCTTCGGCGCGCGGCGGGCGCGGCGGGCGCGGCGGGCAGTGGGTGGCGCCGGACGACAACCCCGAGTTCCTCAAGTCCCTGCGGGACGAGGACCCCGACGAGAAGAAGAAGGACAGGGGCAGCGAGGGCTGATGGAACTGCGGCTGCTGATCACCTTCGAGAAGGTCGCGACCGTACTGAGCTTCACGCAGGCCGCCGCCGAGCTGAAGTACGCCCAGTCCAGCGTCACCAGCCAGATCCGCTCCCTGGAGTCCTCGCTCGGCAGCGAGCTCTTCGACCGGCTCGGCAGCCGGATCCGCCTCACGGCCGCGGGCGAGCGGCTGCTGCCGTACGCGCGGCAGATCATCGAGCTCGCGGACGAGGCGCGGTCGGCGGTCGTCGACGCCGGGGAGCCGAGCGGCGCGATCGCGGTCGGCACGATGGAGTCCCTGACCTCCTACCGCCTGCCGCCGCTCCTTGAGCTCTTCCACCACCGCTATCCGAAGGTGCAGCTCTCGCTGCGGCCCACCCTCGGCGACGAGACGCGCCAAGCGCTGCGCCAGGGCACGTACGACGTGGGATTCCTGATGGAGCGGGAGACCGCGCACCAGGGCCTGGAGACCGAGGTGCTGGCCGAGGAGCCGCTGGTGCTCGTCTGCTCGCCGACGCATCCGCTGGCCGCGCACGGGGCCGGTTCGGACGGGGCCGGTTCGCTCGCCACGGGTGACCTGGCGGCGGTCCAGCTGGTCGGCACGGAGCCCGGCTGTCCGTACCGCGACCTCTTCGAGGACGAGCTGCGCGAGCGCAACGGCGCGCCGCCGCCCTTCATGGAGTTCGGCACAATCGAGGCCACCAAGCGGGGGGTCGCCGGTGGCCTCGGGGTGGCGCTGCTGCCGCGGATGGCGGTGCGGGACGAGCTGGCTTCGGGGGTGCTCGTCGCGCTGCCGTGGGAGCCGCCGTTCGTGCTGCACACGCAGTTGGCGTGGCGGTCGGGGAAGCGGCTCCCGGCCCATGTGCGGCTCTTCATCGAGCAGACGGTGCGGCTGGTGCGGGAGCAGGCCGCGGAGCCGGTGAACTGACCACGGTCTTCGATGACTTGGCGCGGTTGATCTGCAGGCTTGCGAGCACGATCAGCGGTACGCCGAGCGCCTGGACCAGGCCGATGTGGTGCCCGTAGACGGCCCAGTCGGCGACCATCGCGACCGCCGGGTAGGTGAAGGCGAGCACCGCGATCTTGGCGGTGGGGAGCTTGGCGTACGCCGCGTACATCAGGACGTACATCAGACCGGTGTGGATGACGCCGAGCCCGACGAGCCAGCCCCAGCCCGCGCCCGTGCCGCTCATCGCGCCGAAGTCGGCGAAGGGCAGCAACAGCGGGATGCCGACGAGGACTTGGACGAGGGCGATGAGGTGCGGGCGCACCCCGGTGACGCGCTTGGTGACGAGCGTGGAGAGGCCGTAGAGGAGGGCGGCGAGGAGCGCGAAGCCGATGCCGGCGAGCGAGCCGAGGTCGCCGGGCCGTACCCCGGAGACGAGCACGAGGCCCGCGAACGCGGCGCCCAGCCAGCCCAGTTGATGCTTCGTCAGCCGCTCGCGGAAGATGACGGCGCTCATCAGGACCAGCAGGAACGGCTGCGTGTGGTAGACGACCGTGGCCAGGGAGATCGAGGTGGCCTCGTACGCCTTGAAGAGGAACACCCAGTTGAAGACGATGAACGCCCCGCCGAGCGCGGCGAGTCCGAGCTTCTTCGGGGTGAGGCCGTGGTTCTTGAAGTAGCCGCGGGCGAACGCGTACGCCCCCAGAGCGAGGGCGCCGAAGAGCACGCGGAAGAAGACGACGTTGAAGGCCGACGCGCCGGACTCGACGACGAAGATCCCGAGGGTGCCGGAGAGCACCATCGCGGCGGTGAGCTGGGCCGTGCCCTTGTTCTCTGAGGTCATGGAGGTCATGCCCATGAAGCTACGAGCGGGCGTATGCCCTGGTCCACGAGCCAGTGGGGCGTCCTGCCGATGGGGCCATCGGCGGGGACGATGGGTCCCGACGAAGGTGTGTACCGAAAGGCGTGTACCGAAAGGTGTGTACCGAAAGGTGTGTCCATGGATCAGGCACAGGCCCGCGCATGGCTCGCGACCGCCGTCGACGAGGCCAGGCAGGGGCTCGCGGAGGGCGGCATCCCGATCGGCGCCGCGCTCTACGGCGCCGACGGCACGCTGCTCGGGCGCGGGCACAACCGGCGCGTACAGGACGGCGATCCGTCCCTGCACGCGGAGACGGCGGCGTTCCGGAACGCGGGGCGGCGGCGCACCTATCGCGGCACGACGATGGTGACGACCCTCTCGCCCTGCTGGTACTGCAGCGGTCTGGTGCGGCAGTTCGGGATCTCACGGGTCGTGGTGGGCGAGGCGCGGACGTTCCACGGCGGGCACGACTGGCTGGCCGAGCACGGCGTGGAGATCGTCGTGCTCGACGATGCGCGGTGCGCGGCGATGATGAGGGAGTTCATCGCGGCGCGTCCGGAGTTGTGGAACGAGGACATCGGGGAGTAGCGGCCGAGCACGCAGCGCAGCCGACGATTACCCGCGGGTAACTTGACGTACAGTGCTGCACTCAGCCCAGGCAACGAAAGGACCCGTCCTCATGGCCGCCCCACGCCGCCTTCGCGCCGTACTGCTCCCGCTGGCCCTGGCCGTCTCCGCGGTCACCCTCGCCACGCCGAGCAGCGCCGCGCCGAGCACCGCCGAGCAGCGCCCCACCTGGGCCATCGCCCACCGGGTGCTGACCACGGGCGGAGTGACCACGGCGCTGGGGAACGGGGCCAACGCGCTGGAGATCGACGCCACGGCCTGGCGCGACGGCTGGTGGGCGGACCACGACTCCACCCTCACCAGCTACGGCGACACCATGTCGGACATGTTCGACCAGGTGGCGAAGGAGCACGACGGCGGGCGCCAAGTCTCCTTCGTCTGGCTGGACATGAAGAACCCCGACTGGTGCGACAGCGCCGACCCCGAGTGGCGCCACTGCTCCGTGGCCGCCCTGCGGGACATGGCGCGCGAGAAGCTGGAGAGCAGGGGCATCCGGGTGCTCTACGGCTTCTACGGCACGGAGGGCGGCAGCGGCTGGAAGAACGCACTCGGCGCCCTGAACTCCAAGGAAGCCGTCAGCTACAGCGGCGCCTACGCCGACGTCCGGGACGGCTTCGCCGAGCACGGCCCGAACGTCCCCGGCAACCAGCGCGTGATGGACAACGGCCTGTTCAACATGGCGCTGAAGTTCGGCAGCATCCGGCAGGAGCTGGAGGCCGCCAGGAAGCCCCGGGACGCCGGAGAGCTCGCGCAGACCGTCGGCTGGACGGTGGGCAAGGGCGACGGGGAGCGCGCCGCCACACTGCTCGACGCGTCCGACGGAAGCGCCGCCGTGGACAGCCTGATCTACGGCAACCGGATGTCGTGCTACCCCGACGGCGTCAGCGGCGTGAAGGGCTGCGGCACCGACGACAGCGGGGTGCGGGAGTCGCTCTCGTACATCACGGACTACGTGAAGGCCCACCCGGACACCCGCCGCATGGCCACCCCGGCGGACATCCCCTTCGGCAGCTGACCTCCGGACGCACGCCACCGGAGGAGAGCGGTCACCATGACGGCCTCCTCCGGAGGAGAGCGGTCACCATGACGGCCTGCTCCGGAGGAGAGTGGTCACCATGACGACCTCCTCCGGAGAACCCACCAGGGACGAGCCCCGCATCCCCACCATCGACCTGCGGCCATGGCTCACGGGCGGCCCTGCGGACCGCGCCGCCGTCGCGCGGACCGTCGACCGCGCGCTGCGGACGGCCGGTTTCCTGCTGGTCACCGGCCACGGCGTGGACCCCGCCCTGCGCACCCGCATCCGCGCGGCGGCCCGCGCGTTCTTCACGCTGCCCGCGCCGGTCAAGGAGCGCTACGCCGCGAAGGTCGGCGGCCGCGGCTGGCTCGGCCCCGGCGCCGAGGCCAACGCCTATTCGGAGGGCACCGAGACGCCGCCCGACCTGAAGGAGTCCCTGACCTTCGCGACCGACCGCCCCTTCGACGACCCGGCGGTGAACGCCGAGTGGTACGAGCCGAACGTCTGGCCCGCGGAGGCCGCCGGGCTCAAGGCGCTGTGCGCGGACTACCTGGCCCGGATGGAGGAGCTGACCAACCGGCTCCTGGCCCTGCTCGGCGAGGCGCTCGGCGAGGAGCCCGACTTCTTCACCCGGCACATGAGCCACCCCACGTACGGCTTCAACATCAACTGGTATCCGGGCACGGACGTCGTCGGCACACCCCGGCCGGGCCAGTTCCGCATCGGCCCGCACACCGACTTCGGCACGGTCACGGTCCTGGACCGGCAGTCGGGCAAGGGCGGCCTCCAGGTCTTCACCGACGCGGGCGGCTGGGCGGACGCGCCGTACGACCCGGACGCCTTGACCGTCAACATCGGGGATCTGATGGCCCGTTGGACCGGCGACCGCTGGCGCTCGGGCCGCCACCGGGTGCTTCCGCCGCCGGCCGACGCACCGGCCGAGGAACTGATGTCCCTGGTCTACTTCGGCGAGTGCACGCCGGGCACGCTCGTGGAGTCGGTGCCCGCGCCGGTGGGGCGGGTCGCGTACGAGCCGGTGGACTCGCACACGTATCTGCGGGCGAAGCTGGACTCGATCACGGTGGCCTGACTCATCACTCGACGGCGCGGTACATCTCCCGCAGCTCGTGCCAGCGGTCCAGGCTCCATGTCGACCAGTCCTTCGGGTGTCCGTCGAGCGCGTCGACGAGGAACTCGAAGTGGTTGTGCCAGCCGGCCAGGCAGTCGAGGCGCAGCTCGTCGTCGCCGGTGAACTCATTGGTGAAGCGGACGGTCGTGCCGGTCTTCCCGTGGGCGAGCTCCAGATGGAAGCGGCAGCGTCCGTGCAGGTCGATCGTGTATTCGGCGACGTGTTCGATGTCCCAGGCGGTGATGTGCCCGGAGTGGCTCGCCGCCTCGCCCCCGTTGAGCCAGCGCAGCGTGACCGCGCCGCCGAGCCGGGGTTCAAGCACGTCGGCGGCGGCCAGCCACCCCGGAAGTCCCTCCGGGGTCGCGACCGCCGCCCAGACCTCCTCCACAGGGTGGGGAAGGTGGATCTCGTAGTGGAGGTGCTGGGTCGGACCCCCAGTACCGGTGGAGCCCTCCGTCCGGCTTGTGCCCTGCCCGATCGTCGCGTTCATGGCACAAGCCTGGCCCGGTACGTCCCGTTCCGCACCCCCTGCGACCGCTTACAGGACTACTGACCGGACCACTGACGGGACCGCTGACGGGACTGCTTACGGGCGCTGGCCCGCCTTGTCGACGACCGTCCGCTCCAGGACCGCGCTGCGGCCGGTGACATCGCCCTTCTTCGGGCCGGACGGCAGATCCTCGACGGCGACCTGGCGCTCGCCCAGGAACTCCTTGGTCTTCTTGTCGAAGATCAGCTCCTGGCGCTCCCCCTGGTCCTCACGGGCGATCGCGACGCCGTGCCGCCCCTCGGCATCCACCGAGTCCTCGATCAGCTCGACCCCGGGGATCTTCGACGCGGCCAGGTAGAGGGCCGCGGCCTGCTTCGGCGGCATCAGCGACTCGTACAGCAGATCGCCGACCAGGACGAACGTGGCCTGGTCCTCGCTGGAGCTGCCGTCGCTCTCCTTGTGCAGCCAGTCCAGCATGTTGACCGGGTCGGTCGGCAGTTTCTCCAGGTTGCGGTAGTTGGGGTCGGACGGCATGGGCGGCCCCTCCGCCTTCAGGACCTCGTTGTCGAAGCCACTGGCGGGCTCGTGCAGCAGCTCGTCGTGCTTGCCGTCCACCGAGAGCCAGAACTCCCGCGGGTGCACGGGATCGAGCTCGGCGGGCTTGCCCTCCTCCTGCGCCAGGTAGCCGACCTTGCTCTTGATGTACACGTACTGGTCGTCGCGGACGTCCTTGGGCGCGGGCTGCTTCTTCGCCACAGCGGCGATCTCCTCCAGCATCCGCACGGTCTCCTTGGAGGGCGGCCCCGCCTGCGCCGCCTGATCGCCGAACGGCGAGGCGACGAGCACGCCCGCCGCGATGGACGCGGCCACCGCTCCCGCGATCAGCGTGGGGCGGAACCACCTCTTGTCCGCCCTCCCGGTCTTGGAGTCCTTCGCGGTCTTCGTCTCGTTCTGCCGGATCTCGGTCAACAGATGCTCCCTGAGCAGATGATGACGGCCCGGCGGAAGGTCACGCTCGGGAAATTCACTCATCGGTTTCCCTCCCTGATGGGCCTGACCGCGGTGGTGCGGTCATCTCTCATCTGTCCGCGTCTGGAAGGCGGTTCCATATGTTTCGCGAGTTTTGTACGGGCCCTGGAGAGCCGGGAGCGCACGGTGCCGACGGGGATGCCGAGCGCGTCGGCGGCCGCGGCATAGCCGAGCCCCGACCAGACGCACAGGGCAAGGACCTCACGCTCGGGCCGGCGCAGGGCGTTCAGCGCCTTGCGTACGAGAGCCAGTTGCTCCTTGTCGTCGATGCGCTCGGCTACCTCGTCGGCGAAGTCGGCGACGGTCTCGTCACGCGGCAGGCGCGCGACGGCCGCGGCGTGCCGCCGGGTCGCGCGCCGGGCGTTGCGCGTCACGTTCGTCGCGACGCCAAGCAGCCACGGCCGCAGCGAACCGCCGTCCTCGTCGACCCTGCCGCGCAGCCGCCACGCCTCCAGGAAGGTCAGCGAGACGGCGTCCTCGGCGGCCGACCAGTCGCCGGTCAGGCGGTAGGCGTGGTTGTAGACGGAGCGCGCGTACGCGTCGAAGAGCTCGCCGAAGGCGTCCGCGTCGCCGTCCCTGATGCGGACGCGTAAGGCTCTGAGGCGTGCCTGATGTTCCCCCTGATTCATCTCCACACCCCTTGTCTGTCCGTACGGCGAAGGCCGGTTCCCGTGGCCTGGATCACATGGATCACAGGTCACGGGAACCGGCCTCGGAAGGGGTCAGACGCCCGCGTACGAGTGCTTGCCGGTGACGAAGATGTTCACGCCGTAGTAGTTGAACAGCCAGCAGCCGAAGGCGATCAGGGCCAGGTAGGCGGCCTTGCGGCCCTTCCAGCCGGCCGTCGCGCGGGCGTGCAGGTAGGTGGCGTAGGCGACCCAGGTGATGAAGGACCAGACCTCCTTGGGGTCCCAGCCCCAGTAGCGGCCCCACGCGTCGCCGGCCCAGATCGCGCCCGCGATGATCGTGAACGTCCACAGCGGGAAGACGGCGGCGTTCACGCGGTAGGAGAACTTGTCGAGGCTGGCCGCGGCGGGCAGGCGTTCCAGGACGGAGGTCGCGAAGCGGCCGGGCCGGCCGCCGCTCGCGAGCTTGTTCTCGTAGGAGTCGCGGAAGAGATACAGGATCGTCGAGACCGCGCCGACGTAGAACACCGCACCGCAGAAGATCGCGGTGGAGACGTGGATCCACAGCCAGTACGAGTGCAGGGCGGGAACCAACTGGTCGCTGGCGGTGTACAAGACAGTGACGGCGAGACCGAGATCGAGGAGGACCGTGGTGATCAGCGGAAGCCCGAGCCAGCTCACGTTCTTCTTCAGGGCGAGCAGTGCGAGGTACACACCGACGGCCATGGTGGAGAAGGTGATGTTGAACTCGTACATGTTGCCCCAGGGGGCCCGCTGCACCGACAGCGCGCGGGTGAGCACACCGCCGAACTCCACGAGGAAGGCGAGCACGGTGAGGGACACGGCGATACGGCCGTAGAGATCGCCCTTCTCGTCACCGGCAGCCGCACCGGGACCGTCCGGCACATCGCGTGATCCGCTCACGGACCGGGTGACAACCTTGGGAGCCACCTTCGGCCGCTCCAGGACGGCGGTGCCGCCCTTGGCCTTGACGGTGACCGCGGGCGCCTTGGCCGCGGTGTCGCCCTTGACGGTCAGCGCGGCGGCCGTGCGGCCGACCTTGCTGCGGCTGCCGAAGATCCACTCTGCCATGTGCGCGAAGAAGGCAAGGAGGTAGACGGCCATCGCGGAGTAGATCAGCACATTGCTGATGTTCGCGAGGTTCTCATTCGGTTCGGCGGCGAGGGTGGTGGCGAGATTCACTTCTCAGCCCCTTCGGCAGGAACAACATCGGGGGTGGGGTCGGAATGGTCCGGGTCGGCGGGGTCGGCCGGGTCAGGCGCGCTGGGCGCCTGCTCGTGAAGGTGTGCGGCGAGGTCGGCCAGTTCTTCGGGCAGCTTCGCGGACTCGCTGCGGCCGAGCCCGGCCATCTCGACGACGGTGACGCCGTCGGCGCCCGGCACGGCCCGCACCCACACGCGGCGGCGCTGGATGAACAGCGACATGGCGAGCCCGACGATGGCGGAGACCGCCCCGACGAGCGCCCACATGCTGCCGGGCTGCTGGGAGATCTGGAAGGTGGCCCAGCGCTTGATGTCCTTCTCGAAGGTGATCGAGCCGGCGCCGCCCGGAAGCTTCATCGTCTCGCCGGGCCTGATCCGCTGCTTGAGCAGCTCGCCCTTGGAGTCCTCGAACTTCGTCATCTTGCTGGTGTCCAGCTGGTACACGTTCTGCGGCAGACCCGAGTCCACGCCGAGGCTTCCGTGGTACGCGGACAGCGCGAGCACGGGATAGTCAAGGGCGGGGAACTGGGAGAACATGTTGCCCTGGCCGGAGCCCGCGAACGTCGGCACGAAGAAGGCGTTGAAGCCCAGCTGCTCCTTCTTGCCGTTCTTGTCGCGGTAGCCGTCGAGGACCTTGATGGCGCCGGTGGCGGTGCCGTTGGAGTCGATGGGCAGCAGCGGCACGGACGCCTTGTAGACGACCTTGCCCTTGCCGTCGCGGACGGTGACGGTCGGCGCGTAGCCCTGGCCGATGAGGTAGACCTTCGAGCCGTCGACCTCGAGCGGCTTGTTGACCTCGATGGCCTGCTTCTTCTCCGGGCCGTCGGCACCCTCGCTGTAGGTGACGTTCGCCCGGTAGGTGCGGGCCGTCCCCTTCTCGGGGCCCTTCCGCTCGAACGACGACTCGAAGCTGTCCAGCCTGAAGCTGAACGGCGCCAGCTCGTCGGTGTCGAAGAGGCTGCCGGACTTGAAGTTGTCGTACTGGGTGAGGGTGTTGGAGAACCCGTCGCCCTGGACGACGAGCTTGCCGCCCTCGGACTTGAACAGCGCGCCGACGGCGAAGGCCACCAGGAGCACGATCAGCGAGATGTGGAAGAAGAGGTTGCCGGCCTCGCGCAGATAGCCCTTCTCCGCGGCGACGGAAGCGCCGGCCGCGCCCTGACGGCTGGTGAGGTCCGCCCGGAAGCGGCGCCCCTTGAGGAGCGTCAGCGCCGCCTCGTGCACCTGCTCGGGCTCGGCATCGGTGCGCCAGGTGGTGTACGCGGGCAGCCGGTCGAGCCGCTTGGGGGCGCCCGGCGGGCGGCCGCGCAGCTGGCCGATGAACTGCCAGGTGCGGGGCACGATGCAGCCGATGAGGGAGACGAAGAGCAGGATGTAGATCGCCGAGAACCACACGGAGCTGTAGACGTCGAACAGCTGGAACTTCTCGTAGATCGGCGCGAGCGTGGTGTGGGCCTTCTTGAAGTCCGCGACCTTCAGCTCGTCGATGCTGGTCTGCGGGATCAGCGAGCCGGGGATCGCGCCGAGCGAGAGCAGCAGGAGCAGCAGCAGCGCGACCCGCATGGAGGTCAGCTGGCGCCACATCCAGCGCACCCAGCCGACGGCCTCGCGGCCCGACCAGACCAGCCAGCCTGCGGCACCTGGCGCCCGCTTCCCGCCGAAGGAGCCGGGCATCGCCCGGTCCACGGGGGCGGTGGACAGCTGGGCGCCCGCGGCTCCCAGATCCTGCGAGCCCTCGTCCGTGGCCTTGCCGTCGTCCGTGGCCTTGCCGTCGTCCGTGGCCGTGGTGTTCGTCTTGGTGTCGCTCATGGATCAGATCCCCACCGTGTAGCCCCTCGACCAGAGCTGCATCTGTTGCACAATGCCGTCCCACGCGCCGGTGAGAAGGAGCAGTCCGGTCGCGATCATCATGATGCCGCCGATGCGCATCACCCAGACGTAATGCTTCTTCACCCAGCTGAACGCGCCGAGCGCCTTGCGGAAGGCGATGGCGGCGAGGATGAACGGGACGCCGAGTCCCAGGCAGTACGCGACGCTCAGTATGGCCCCGCGGCCCGCGCTCGCCTGGTCCAGGGCCAGGGTGTTGACCGACGTGAGGGTCGGCCCGACGCAGGGCGCCCAGCCCACGGCGAACAGCGCGCCCAGGATCGGGGCGCCCGCGAGCCCGGCGGCGGGCTTCTTGTGGAAGCGGAACTCGCGCTGGGACAGCCAGGGCATGAGCCCCATGAAGAAGATGCCGAGGACGATCATCAGGGCGCCGAGCACCTTGGTGATGACGTCCTGGTAGTCCTGCAGATTCTGTCCCGCGTAGCCGAAGAGCGCGCCGGTGGAGACGAAGACGGCGGTGAAGCCGAGCACGAAAAGCCCGGCGCCTGCGGCCATCCGCCCCCGCTTGGCCTCCGCGAGATCGGTGCCGCCGACCCCGGTGACGTACGAGAGATAGCCCGGCACGAGCGGCAGTACGCACGGCGAGAAGAAGGAGACGAGACCGCCGAGGAGGGCGACGGGCAGCGCGAGCAGCAGCGCCCCGTTCATCACGGTCTGGTTGGGTTCGCCGACAGCGGCGGCAAGATGAGACATCACGAGGAGATCACTTCTCCGAGATCAGCGGGTCGATCATCTTGCGCAGCTTCTTCTCGTTCAGCGGCTGCTGCGAGCGCGCCGCGACCTTCCCGTCCCGGTCGATGACGATCGTGGAGGGAATGTAGTTCGGGTTGAGCGTGCCCTTGGGGAAGCGCAGCATCAGCTTGCCCATCGGGTCGTGCAGGCTCGGGTAGGGGACCTTGTAGTCCTTCTCGAAGGCGAGCGCGGGGCCCTTGTCGTTGTCGCGGGTGTTGATCCCGACGAACTGAACGCCCTCGTCCTCGGTGTCCTTGGCGACCTTCACGAAGTTCGGCGCCTCGGCCCGGCAGGGCGGGCACCAGGAACCCCAGACGTTGAGGACGACGACCTTGCCCTTGTAGTCGTCGAGGCTCAGCTTCTCGCCTTCGAGGGTCTCGCCCTCGATCTTCGGGCCGTCCTGGCGCTCCCCCTTGCCGAGGGTGGCGATGCCGTCGGAGCCGGCCACGAAGTTGGTGTTGCCCGAGCCTCCCGACGTACCGCCGGAGCCGCACGCCGACAGGGTCAGCGCGGCGACCGCGGCCCCAGCGCCCAGAAGGACGGCGCGGCTGCGGCTACGGCTGCGGTCGGTGCTGTGGGGGGCGCGGCAGGCGGCACTCATGTGAAAAGTTTCGCATGTCTGTTTCGGGGATCTTCCGCACCCCCCGCGGTAGCGGAAAGTCCCATTTCAGGCGGCCTTTCCCAGCCCCTTCCAGCCGCCGCCGGGACGCTGTCCGACGTCGAGGCCCTGGAGTTCGGCGAGCACCTTGGGGTCCTGGACGTCGAGCCAGTCGACGAACTGCCGGAAGGAGACGAGGCGTACGTCCTTCTTGCCGGCGATGTGCTTGAGGGCTTCCTCGACCGCATCCATGTAGATGCCGCCGTTCCACTCCTCGAAGTGGTTGCCGATGAAGAACGGCGCGCGGTTGGTCTCGTAGGCCCGCTTGAAGCCGGCTATATAGGCCTCGGTCGCCTGCTTGCGCCAGCCCGGGTAGTTGGCCGGCGGCGCCTTCGTGGAGTTCTGCGACTGGTTGGCGAGGATGTTGTAGTCCATCGAGAGGACCTCGAAGGAGTGCCCGGGGAACGGCACGGCCTGCAGCGGCAGATCCCAGATCCCCAGCTTCTTCTCGGGCCAGCGCTGACGGCCGCCGGGCGAGGACGCGTCATAGCGCCAGCCGAGCTTCTTCGCCGTCGGCAGCAGATTGTCCTGGCCGAGGAGGCAGGGCGTGCGGCCGCCGATGAGTTCCTTGTCGTAGTCGAAAGGCAGCGACGGCAGATCGGTCCAACCGGTATTCGTACGCCATTCCTTGACGAAGGACTTGGCCTGGTCGATCTCGTCCTGCCACTGCGCGGGCGTCCAATTGCCGACGGTGCCGGTGCCGGCGCAGAAGTGCCCGTTGAAGTGCGTGCCGATCTCATGGCCCTCGAGCCAGGCCTGGCGCACGTACTTGAGGGTCTCC
>NZ_JBHYIG010000079.1:0-32511 GCF_042740015.1 Streptomyces sp. NPDC059037 | reverse complement strand
GCGCGCGCGCGGGCTCCCCCCGCGCGGGGCGGGGGGGGCGGGGGCGCCGGGGCCCGCCCCCCCCCCCCCCCGACCGGGCGCGCCGCAGCGGCCCGGTGCTCGACGCGAGGGCGGGCGCGACCACCGCGAGCGCACAGCCCAGGGCCGTGGCCACGCCGATCAGCCACACCTCCGTACCCGTCGATGTGCCCGTCGACGTGTCGAGCCGCACCCCCGTCCTCGCCAGTGCGCCGTGCCCCGCGAGCAGCCCGGTCAGCGGGCCCGCGAGCAGCGGCGCGAGCACCGCGGCGGGCAGGGCGAGCAGCAGGGCCTCGACCGTGGCGAGCCAGGCGACCTTGCCGCGCGAGCCGCCGCGCGCGATGAGCAGCGCCGTCTCGCCGCCGCGTTCCGTGCCGAGCAGCCGGGCCACGAGCAGCAGCGCGTACCCGGCGAGCATGATCAGCTGAAGGGCGACGATCAGGAGCGTCGAACGGGACACGAGCAGCGCGCGCTCGGCTCGGTCGAGCACCTCGGGCAGCGCGGTGCTCGCGCTCGGACTGCCGCCCAGGGACGCCGACTTGGCGAGCGCGCCGGGACCGGCCTGCGCCGCCGAGCGCAGCGCGCCGACCCGCTCCGTGGTCACCCCGCGGAAATCGGCCGTCGCCAGCCACTGCGTACGGCCCGCCGAGACCTCTCCCAGCGCCGTCGGATCGGCGAGCAGCGGTCCGTACGTCAGGAAGACGCTCTCGCGCACCCCGCGGCCGCCCAGCTCGTCCAGCTGCCAGTACGGCTCCGTGGGATCGGCGGGGCGGTACACGCCGGTCACCTCGACGGTGACCTTCGGCCCGGTGAGCCGGTCGGTGAGGGTGAGCGGGGCGGAGCCGGGGCCGAGCTTCAGCCGGGCGGCGGCGGCCTCGGGGAGCGCGACCTCGACCGGGCCGCCCCGTGTGTACGAGGAGGGCCAACTCCCCTTCGTCAGACGGATCCTGGAGCGGTCGAGCGCCGCGAAGTGGGTGAGGTCGGGGTCGCCGCCCTGCCGTGCGGTGCCCGGCAGCGCGTACGGCCCCGAACGGGCCAGCGAGCGAAGGCCCACCGGCAGCCCGTCGAAGGTGCGCCGCGCACCCTCGCGCACCGCCCGGTCCGCCGACTCCCGTGCGCCGGGCGGCACTTGGGCCCCCACGACGAGCGAGGCCTGCGCGGCGGAGCGGGTGCGGAGACCGTGCCGCAGCGCCGCGTCGCCGATCGAGCCGGAGAACGCGGTGAGGGTGGCGAGGACCGCTGTGGTGAGGAGCACGGCGAGCAGCGCGGCGGCCAGCAGCAGCCGGTGCGCGCGCACGCGCAGAAATATGAACCCCGTCACACCCGGTCGCCCCCCGTGCCCCGCCCCGCGCTGTACGCCGTACGTCCCCCGAAGTCTGAACGGATGCTTTCAGAGGGCAGGCAGTTGCGGAAGGGGTGTCGAGGGGGCCGAATCCGGTCAGAACGCCGGATTCAGGCCGGGGCTCAGCCCTCGGAGTTGACCATGGACGCCGCCGCGTACGTCAGGTAGTTCCACAGCGTCCGCTCGTGCTCCTCGGAGAGCTTCAGCTCCTCGACGGCGGCCCGCATGTGCTTCAGCCACGCGTCGTGCGCGGCCCGGTCGACGGTGAACGGGGCGTGCCGCATCCGCAGCCGGGGGTGGCCGCGGTTGTCGCTGTAGGTGCGCGGGCCGCCCCAGTACTGCATCAGGAAAAGGGCGAGGCGCTCCTCGGCAGGCCCGAGATCCTCCTCCGGGTACATCGGCCGCAGCAGCGGGTCCTCCGAAACCCCCTGGTAGAAGAGGTGCACCAGGCGCCTGAAGGTCTCCTCGCCGCCGACCTGTTCGTAGAAGGTCTGCTCCTGAAGCGTGCCGCGCGGGATGTCATTCACATGGTCCATGCTCTCAGACGGGGCGGCCGAGTACGGAAGACTTAGGTCCTGACCATCGCGGAGGGGGCCTGCCGCTCGCATCGCGGGCCGTACGGCAGCACAGTTGCTGTATGGGATCCGAAGCGGAAACCCCGCTCGCCGCGCGGGCCAGGGCCGCCCTGGTGCGCGAGATCGAGGCGAGCGGTGCCTGTGCCGGGGATCCGGCGCTGCTGACGGCGTTCGCGCAGGTCCCGCGCCATCTGTTCGTGCCGTACTACTACGTGGCGGCGACGGGCGGCGGCTATGAACGCCTCTGGGGCGAGGACCCGGACCCCCTGCGCAGGGCGCGCTGGCTGGACGGCGCGTACGCGGACGCCCCGCTCGCCACCCGCGTACGCGACGGAGAGCTGCTCTCGTCCAGCAGCCAGCCCTCCCTGATGGCGAAGATGCTGGCGGAGCTCGCGCTGCCGCCGGACGGCTGCGACGTCCTGGAGATCGGCGCGGGCACCGGCTACAACGCCGCCCTGCTCGCCCACCGGCTCGGCGACGAGCACATCACCACCGTCGATCTCGACCCGGAGATCACCGAGTCCGCACGGCGGCATCTGGCGGCTGCCGGCTACCACCCGGCCGTGGTCACCGGTGTCGGCGCCGCGGGCTGCGCCGAGCACGCCCCGTACGACCGGATCATCGCGACCTGCACCCTGAGCTCGGTGCCGCGCGCCTGGCTCGCCCAGTGCAGGCCCGGCGCCCGCGTCCTCGCGCCGCTTGCCACCGGTCTGATCACGCTGACGGTGCGGGACGCCGAGCACGCCGAGGGGCGCTTCCTGCACACTCCCGCGTACTTCGTGCCGCTGCGGGGCGGCAGCACAAGGGCCCCGCAGGAGCAGCCGCTGGGCGGGCTGCCCCGCAGGGCCCTGCAGAACGAGCTGTTCCGCTTCTTGCTCGAGCTGACCGCGGGCACCCTCGACCCTTACGAGGCGCTCGCCCTGTGGCAGCGCGAGGGCCGGCCGGTGCGCGAGCGGTACGGGGTCAGCGTGAGCGGGCCGCACGAGTGGGCCTGGCTGGACGACCCCGAAGGGCCGTACGCCTGGCCGCTCTGATCCCGCGCGCCCAGCCGTGCCTAGCCGTGCCTGATCGTGATCGTCGTCCAGGCGCCCACATGCACCTGGTCGCCGTCCTGCAGCGGCACGGGGACGAACGGCTGGATGGGCTCCTCGCCGTTGTTGACCGTCGTGCCGTTGGTCGAGTTCTGGTCGACGACCGCCCAGGTGCCGTCCGGCTGCTGGACCAGGACCGCGTGCTGGTGCGAAACCCCCGGGTCCTCCGGCGGCACCGACAGGTCGATGTCCGGGGTGTCGCCGGTGGAGTGGCGGCGGCGGCCGATCGTGATCTGGTTGCCGACCAGCGGACGCTGCTGCTCGGGCGAGTACGCGGGCAGGTTCAGGCCCGATGCCTCGGGGCCGCTGCGGTGCATCATCGCCATGAAGTACTCACGGTCAGGGCCGATCGTCGCCGTCCAGGAGACGGTGCCGACACCGGGCCCGGGAACCGACTGGAAACCCTGCGGCGGCTGCGTCTGCGGAGCCTGCTGACCCCAGTCGCCCTGCTCGGGAGCCTGCGGGGCGGCCGGAGCGCCGGGTCCTGGTGCCGCCGACGAGGGCGGCGAGAGCACCCAGTCGTCACCGAACGACGGGCCGGGAGCACCGGGTCCCTGCGGAGGCGGCGGGGTGCCGGTCTCCTGCGGGAACGCGGGCGGCGCGGGCGGACCCTGCTGCTGGAACGGCTGCGGGGGCTGACCGGAAGGGTCGCCGCCGTTGAAGGGCGGCGGTACGGGAGCCTCGCCGCCGTACGGCGGGGGGACCTGACCCGAGCCGTTGCCGCCGTTGCCGAACGGCGGGATCGGCTCGGCGGGGCGGTTCATCTGCGAGGGCCGCGAGCCCTGGTACCCGAAGGGGTCCTGACCCGGCTGGGTGCCCGCGGGGGGTCCCGGCGGGCCCTGCTGCTGGAACTGCTGGGCCGGGTTCACCGGCGGGTGCGGGGCGGCCGGGGTGTACGAGGTCGCCGTGTTCGTCAGGAAGTTCCAGCGGCACTCCTCGCAGAACGGCGCCATCGCCTCGCGGGGCGTGCGGCACTGCGGGCACAGCTCGGCCTCGGCACCCTGGTCCGGCACGGCGGCCAGATGCGGGCGTCCGGGGCCCGGCTGCGGGAAGCCGGGATCCTGGCCGGGGCCCGGCGGCGGATAGCCGTAGCCGGGAGCGCCCGGGGGCGGTGGCGGGGGAGGCGGCGGCACGGCACCGGCCATGCGGTGACCGCAGACCTCGCACCAGTCGTCGGAACCCGACTGGTGTCCGTTCGGGCAGGTCGGCATGTCGGCGCTTCCCCCTCTCCTTCTCCGGCCCGAGGGCCGTACGTGCTGTTGGTGGGGCTACTACGTTGAGTTACTGAGCTGTTGCCCAGTACTGGCGGTGCTACTTCTTCACGCGAACGGTCTTCGTGGACCGCGTCTCGAGAGTCATCTCGTCGGCCTCGGCGACCCTCGCCTTCAATCGAACAGTACCTGCCACGGCATCCACCACGTCGACCACCTTCGAAAGCAGCTTCGCGGTGTCCTCGTTCCCCGAGGCGCTCGCGAGCTGAACGGCTCGGCCCAGTTTGGCCGTTGCTCCGTCGACATCTCCCGATTTGCGCGCATCGAGGCCCTGCTGGATGACTTGTGCCAGTTCCGCCTGGCCCGTGTAGTGCGCCACCTGCGGATTGATCGACGTCGATGCGGCCATGTCGTCCGTCCACACCGCCCGCACCAGGCCCTGCGACAGCGTCTGCACGCTGCCGTCCGGCTGCGGCACGATCAGCGAGACGCGGGCCGCGAGCATCTCCTGGCCCAGCTCGGCGTTCGGCACCTCGACACAGATGTGGTAGTCGCGGGACTCGTCGCCCCAGGACCCGGTGGGATAGTCCCCTGCGCGGGGTCCTGCCTCCGTGCGGCGGTCGGTCAACTCCTCGACCGTGGGCGCCACTTGCTTGACGAACTTGATCTGCACGCCCATCGGCGTCCACAGCCGCAGACTGACGTCCGCGACCTCCTTGCCCATCGCCGCCTCCATCATCTGCGTGAAGTCGGCGGACAGGCCCGAGGGGTCGGCGACGATGTCGGCCGTGCCGAGCAGCGCGGAGGCGATGCCCGTGACCTCCTTCACCTCCCAGTCCGTGCCGACGCCGCGGGCGTCGCAGGTGAAGCGGCCGGCGCAGGAGTCGAGCGCGGCCTTCAGGTCCCCGGGTGACTCGTGTTCATTGCGGCCGTCGGTCAGCAGGATTCCGTGCCGGATCGATACGTCGGCCGAGGCGAGCAGCCGGTCGGCGAGGCGCAGCCAGGTGCCGATCGCCGTGCCGCCGCCCGCGCTGAGCTTGCGCAGCGCCTGCTTGGCCTCGCCCCGCGTCCGTGCGTCGGCGACCGCGAGCCGGCCGTCCCCCGGATAGACCTCCTTGGCGACATGCGTGCCGCCGATCACCGCGAAGTGGACTCCGTCACGTACGGCGTCGATCGCGGCGGACGTCGCGTCCCGGGCGCCGCGCATCTTCGTCGGCGGATAGTCCATCGACCCCGAACAGTCGACCATGATCGCCACGGCCGCGTCCGGGGTCTGGCCCGCCGAGTACAGGTGCGGGGCGCTGACCGCGGAACCGACCGTGCCACCGCCCGTCGAGGTCACCGTGGCGATCGCGTTGACCTCCCGGCCACCCTCCGGGAGGTACTCGTTCTGATACACGTCGACCGAGAACTGCGGCACGTTCGACTTCGAGAAGTTGGCCATGGATCCCTGCTCCCCCTAGACGTCCCACCCGCTTCCCCAAGCCGGTGGGTGACAAGTGCATGTGCCCCGAGGCCCGTTGCCGGGGCCTGCTCTAGGCCGATCCTGCCCCTTGCGGCATGACACGGAACGGCAGAATGGCCACTGTTACGTTGTCGTGGCCCCCGCCGTCCAGAGCGTGACCGACCAGGACCTGGGCGCTGTGCAGCGGCCGTTCGGCGGAATCGGCGGGTACGGCGCGTGCCATCTCCTCCACCGCCTCCGCGTAGTTCCACAGTCCGTCCGTGCACACCACCACTACACCCGCACGGTCCGGCTTGAAGGAAGCGGTGTGCGGCTCCAGTTCGTACGCGTCCGCGCCGAGCCAGCCCGTGATGGCGTGCGCGCGCTCGTCCGCGTACGCCTCCGCCTCGTTCATCAGACCCGCCGCCACCATCTGCGCGGCCCACGAGTCGTCCTCGGTGAGGCGGACGGTCGGGCCGCTGCGGTCGTCGGGGACCCAGTAGGCACGGCTGTCGCCGACCCAGCCGACGACGAGCAGGCCGCCGGCGACGATCGAGCCGACGAGCGTGCACGCGGGCGCGTTCTGGTGCGGGGCGTGCTCCCTGGCCTGAGTGGGCTCCGCTGCGAGCGCGTTGACCGCATCGGACGCCGAGAGGATCGCGTCGTGCATGGCCTGCTGCGGATGCGTGCCACGCGGCAGCGCGTCGAGCAGCGACTCGTTGGCCGCGCGCGACGCGGCGAGCGAGGCCTCGTCGGGGCGGGTCGCCGATGAGACGCCGTCGCAGACGATCGCGACGACGGCGGGCGAACCGTCCGGCAGCGCGGCCGACGAGATCGCGAACGCGTCCTCGTTGCGGTGGTGGCGCAGACCGCGGTCGCTGACCGCGGCGACCGCGTCCAGCTCCTGCTCCATGTGGTCGCGCTCGCGCGGCTGGGCGTGCCCGCAGTTCTCGCAGTAGCCGTCCGGGTCGACACGGCCCGAACGGCAGGCCACGCAGAGCTTGGTGCCGGCCGGCGGTGTCGGCTCCGGCAGCGCCGTACGGGGATCGGCGGGCTCGGGGCGGGCGCCCGGGGCCGGCAGGGGGTACTCGTCCGGCTCGGCGGGGCCCGCATCGGGACGGTCGGTGCGCATGCCGTGCGCGTCGGCCGACAGCTCGCCGCCCGCCGAGTCCGTGCCCGGCAGATCGGTCGGCAGGTGCGCGGGCACCGGCATGTCCGAGCTGTCCACGTCCGGGGCGACGGGCCAGTCCGCGGACGAGGCGTCGGACGCCCGGGGCGCCGGCGGTGCTTCCGGCGCCGCGCCGTTGATCGCGATCGTGGGATGGTCGCCGCCGTCGGCTGCGCCCACCGGCTGCGCCGACAGGTCGTACCCGCAGGCGCCGCAGAAGAGGTCACCCGCCTCCAGCGGTTCTTCGCAGCCGGGGCACGTGGAACCGGCGGCCCCGGCAGTCTGCTGGTGCATCTGCGACATCTTCACACCCACGTCCGGGGGCGGAATCGGTTGGCCCGTTCCACCAGTTCGATCCTCTCCTCGCCACCCTGGGCGAGCCGGGCAAGCGTTCGGTACGAGCGCTCGAGGCCGAAGCGGAGTCCGCGCTCGTCCAGGTCGCTGCCAAGGAGCACGGTCCGCGAGCCCGACGACGCCGTTGGCGGCGCGGCGGCGTGACCAGAGTGACTACCGGAGAGTACCCAGTCCAGCGCCGTGCCGAGGACCTCGGTCGACAGCAGCTCCCTGCGCACCGCGTCGAGGCCGAAGCCCGCAAGGGCCTCCACCTGCCCCGCGGCCGCCGTCAGGTCGTCCAGGAAGTCGAGCAGGGCGCCGCCGGGCGGCGGCGCGGTGTCCTGCGCGAGACGCTGCCGCAGCCGCGCCCGGACCGCGGCCACCCGGGCCGCCGTGTAGTGGATCGAGGCCTCCGGCACCGACTCCAGGGTGCTCACGGCGCCCCGCCGGTCGCCCGCCGCGAGCTGCACGCGGGCCAGGCCGAACGCCGCGCTGACATAGCTCGGGTCGGTGGTCCACACCAGGCGGTAGTACTCGGCCGCGTTGTCCAGCTGCCCAAGGACCTCCGCGCAGACGCCCAGGGCCAGCTTCGGCGCGGGCTCGCCGGGGAACGCGTCGTACACGGCGTCGAAGGACAGCGCCGCCGTCTCGTGGTCACCGGTCGTCAGTGAGGCGATGCCCCGGTACCAGACCACCCGCCAGTCGTCCGGATGCTGCACCTCGAGCTCCGCCAACGCCTGGGCGGCCGACTCCGGTTCACCCATGGAGAGCCGGGCGCGCAGGCCGCGCAGCCGCAGCTCCACCGAGTCCGCGGGCGCCGCCCGCAGCGCGGTGATCAGCTCGGCGGGCGCGGAGGCCATCAGCCCGGCGAGGAAGCCGGCGTTCGGGTCGTTCGGGTCGACGCGGGGCACCGGAAGCGCGAGCGACGTCGCGGACGCGTCGAGGTGGCGGACGATGCGGGCGGGCGGCGCGGACGGGACCGGCGGCGGACCGCCGTTGCCCGTGGTGAGCTCGCGGCGCCCGGTGGGCAGCGCACGCGCCCCGAGGCTCGACACGTCCCCGGTGAGCTCGGTGAACAACTCCGTGTCCGTGACCTTGACTTCGGGCCCGAACAGCGTGGAGAGCGAGGGCCTCGGCCGCCCCGTCTGCAGCGCGACGACCTCCCGCAGGACGCCCGTGAGCTGCTCCGCCATCTCCTGCGCGGAGGCGAACCTGCGGGCCGGGTCCGGGTCGGTGGCGCGCACCAACAGGCGGTAGAACGACTCGTACTTGCGGAAGACCTCGATGTTGTCGGGGTCCGGCAGGGAGTCCACGAACACGTTCGTATAGCCCTGGAAGTCGAAGGTGAGCACCGCGAGGGTGCGCGCCACCGTGTAGAGGTCCGAGGCCACCGAGGGCCCCGCCTCCGCGACTTCGGGGCCCTGATAGCCGACCGTGCCGTAGATCGCCGATTCCTCGTCGTCCATCCGGCGGACCGCGCCCATGTCGATCAGCTTGAGCTGGTCCTCGGTCTGGATCGCGTTGTCGACCTTGAAGTCGCAGTACAGAAGATTGCGGCTGTGCAGATGCCCGAGCGCCTCAAGCGCCTCGATGCCGAACGCGCAGGCCTGCTCCACCGGCAGCGGATCGCGCTTCCCGTCCGCCGTGCGGCGGCCGTTGGCGATCTCCTTCAGGGACTTTCCGCCGACGTACTCCATGACGATGTAGCCGTCCATGGAGCCCGTGCGCTGGTCGAGGTGCTCGACGAAGTTGTAGATGCGGACGATGTTCGAGTGCTCGATCTCGGCGAGGAAGCGGCGCTCGGAGATCGCGGCGGCCATCGCGTCCTGGTCGCCCGTGTCGAGCAGGCCCTTGAGGACCACCCAGCGGTCGGAGACCGCGCGGTCGATGGCGAGATAGACCCAGCCGAGCCCGCCGTGCGCCAGACAGCCCACGACCTCGTACTGACCGTGCACGATGTCGCCCTGGTTCAGCTTCGGCACGAACGAGTACGGGTGGCCGCACTTGGTGCAGAACCCCTCCGTGCGGCCCGGCCGGTCACCGCGGGCGCGGCCCACCGGCGCCCCGCAGTCGGAGCGCGAGCAGAACCGCTTCCGCTCGGGCACCTCCGGGTTCTCCTGCACCGCCTGACGCGGGTCGGGACGCGGCACCTCGGGCACCTGGACCAGGCCGACGCCCAGCCTGCTGCGGCCGGAGGAACCGGCCGCCGATCCTGAGCTGCGCACCGAGACCGAACGCGACGAGCCCGTACTGCCGGACAGGGAACGTGAGAGCCGCCCAGACACCGAACGGCGCGAGGACTGGGAGCGCGACGAGGAACGGGACGATGCGCGCGAACTCGACCTGGAACTGCTGCTGTTGGAGCCCTTGCCGCCACCGGTGATGCCGGTCGGGGGCGAGTTCACCATGCCGTTCGGTGAGACGACCGGGGCCAGGCCACAGGTGTCGCAGTACAGCTCGCCGCCGCCCACGTCCTCGTACGACCCTGTGCATCCGGGTCGCTGGCACTTCCGCTGCTCGCTCATGCTTCCCCCCTCCGGTCGGTGGGACCGCCCTGTTGCGGGACCCTCGGTGCAAGGACTTCGGCGGCCGCCTGCTGGTAGCGCAGGACCGCCTGCTCGGCCACGCGCAGATCGCAGGGCGCGCTCCACAGCATCCGGCGCGCCGCGTCGTACCGCTCGACGAGCAGCGGGTCCTCCGCGTGGCCGAGCCGGGCGACCTTCGCCTTGTAGGCGTCGAGGCGGCCGCGCAGCTCGGCGCGGACCGCGAGGGGCTGGGTGACGGCCGTCAACGACTCGCGGGCGCGAAGGAGTTCGTCCTCGGCCTTCTCCTCCAGGGACTCCAGGAGCGGGGAGAGGCGGTGCCACTGGGCGTGCCTGCGGTAGTCGGACGCCATGGCCAGCTGCTCCTGCAGCACCGTCGGCGGGCCGCTCACGGCGGGCACTTCGGAGGCGGCGATCTTGGCGAGGACCTCCCCGCGCGCGGACCGCGCCTCGGCGAGCGTGCGGTCCGCGCGGGAGAGCACGTCGCGCAGCCTGCCGAGCCGCAGCTCCGCGTCCTGCCGGACGGTGAGCACCGCGTCGATCTCCCGGCGTACGTCCTCCAGGGCGCGCGCCTCGCGGTCGTACCGCTCGGTGTGCGGGCGGCCGCCGCCGGGGGCCGAACTGCCCGTCGCGGGCTGCCAGAAGGCCAGCGGATCAGTCACCACCTGCTCGCGCAGGAGCGTCAGCTCGGCGGTGATCCGCTCCAGGTCGTCGCCCGCCGGATGCTCGCCGGGCCGTACGCCCACGGAGTGCGCGAGCTGGCGGGTGCGCTGCAGCTCCGCCGCCAGGAGGTCGATCCGGGCGGGCAGCGCGGACCACACCGCGTCGGCGGCGACGACCATGTCGAGCGAGTGCGCGTACAGGTCGTTCATCCGCGCGACCAGGTCGCTGAGCGTGAAGCGTTCGGTCAGCTTGGCGGGCCCGGTGATCGACGACGGCGCGGGGGCGGCGCCGCCGGCGACCGTGACGCTCTCCCCGCGCAGCAGCTCGGTGAGCTCCGCCAGGTCGTCACGGTTGGGCCAGCGTCTGCGGGCCCGGATGTCGCGGGCGGTGCGCAGCGCACCCGCGTACGCGTCGAAGTACGCCCAGAGCAGGGTGATCTGCCGCTCTGTGGCCGTCCAGCGCTCCTGGGTGGTGCCGGTCAGGCCCGCACCCTCCAGGAGGCGGCGGCCCGCGTGATCCTGCAGGGCGAGGAGCGAGGTCTCGATCGCCTCGTGCTCGGCGTCGAGCCGCGCCAGCGCACGGTCCACCTCGTCCCGGTCCATCACAGGACCGGGGGGTCCCGCGACGCTCATCGATCACCTCTCCGCTCTGCGTTGCCGTGCACTTGGGGGTCAGTCGGTGTACGTCGGTGCGGGCGGTCCCGCCGATTCGCCGAGCGCCGGCTTGAGCCAGTTGTCGTACGACTTCTGCCAGCCGCTCTTGCGGTAGTCCACCAGGATCTGGTTGACCCGCCGCACCAGGTCGTCCGCGCCCTTCTCCGGCTTCTTCATCGCCACGCCGTAGTACTCCGTGTTGAGCGGCGCGTCGCCCTTCAGCTCGACCGTCGGGTCCTGGGCGGCCTGGCTGGCGGCGAGCGCGCTGTCCGTCACGACGGCGTCCACCTCACCGAGCTGGAGCCGTACCAGGCAGTCGAGTTGGTTGGGAACCGTAGTCCCGATGTCGGCATCGAGGCCCTTCTTCTTGAGCTCCTCCAGCTTGGTGAGTGCCGTGGAACCCTTGGCGGAGCAGACCCTCTTGCCGTCCAGCGAGTCGTCGAACCCGGTGATGTCGGAGGACTTGGGGGCGAGAACCTGCTGCCCGGTCTTGAAGTAGGCGGTGGAGAACGCCACTTCCTTCTCGCGCTCGCAGGTGATCGTCATCGTCCGTACGACCATGTCGACCTGGCCGCTCTGGATCGCCTTGACACGCTGGTTGGTCGGGATGGCGCGGAACAGGACGGCGTCGCGGTCGCCGAGGATCTCCTCGGCGATCTTGTGCGCCAGGTCGATGTCGAAGCCTTCGAGCGTCGCCGTCTTCTTGTTCGGGTCGCGATAGCCCCAGCGGTAGCTGTTCTGGTCGACGCCGATGATCAGCTTCTTGACCTTGCGGGCCCGGATCGCGTCGATCGTCGGGCCGTCCTTGTCGTCCGGCGACAGGCTGGCCTCCGGCTTCTCGCACTCCTCGGCACGCGCGGGAGCGGCCGCCGACGAGCCCTGGCCGGCGCGGCCGGCATCGGCGTGGTCGTCCCGGGCCGCGCCGCCCGCCTTCGGCAGCACAAGGACGAGGGAGCCCGTGAGGGCACAGGCCACCGCCATGGCGGCAGCTCCGCCCCAGCCGCGCAGCCTCGCAAGTCCTCGCGTACGCATCGTCCGCTCGCCCCCTCTCACCGGTACTCCGACAGCCTGCGCCCGATGCCGAGCACGGCACCGGCCGCGGCGAGCACCGCGAGTACGGCGGCACCCACCGGAAGGCCCGCCATCGCGCTCTTGCCGTCATCGGCCGCCTGCTTGAACTCGCGCTGCTCGTGCGCGAGCGCGACCTCAAGGGCGTCGTCGACGTTGTCGAAGCACTCGCCGGTCGGCTCGTCCTTCTTGTCGCCGACGATCTTGTCGAGCGCGCCCTTGTAGTTGCCCGCGTCGTCGATGTCCCGCGCGGTCTTGTGGCGGTCCTTCCAGACCGACACGTTCTTCGCGGCGTCCTTGACGGGGTTCTTGCCCGCGGCGTCGTCGGCGATGGCCACGGCCTTGCCGAGCAGGCCGGTCTCGGCCGTGCCGAGCCGCTTCATCGACGCCTGGTAGTCGACGTCGAACTTGTCCTTGATCTCCACGTCGTCGCCCGAGCCGACCTCGACGGTCTCGGCGCCCCGGCTGACCAGCGTCAGGTTCTCGTTGCCGCGGGCCTTGAGGGAGTCGATGCGGGCGTCGTTCAGGACGTTCAGGGACTTCACGCCGTGGTCGTACGAATCGCTGAGCCCCGACCGCGCGAACGTGTGCCCGGCGACGAGCCAGAGCAGCACGGCCGCGGAGGCGGCCGTCGCGGCGACCAGGCCGTGGTTGAACACCCTGTTCGTCCGGCGGTAGTTGCGCCGCTGGGCCAAGACGAGCGCGGCGAGCGCGAGCAGACCGAGGGCGATGGCGAACCAGGGGTAGGGCTTCGCTTCGGCGTAGTCGGCGCTCAGCCGCTGGTTCTCCGCCGTGTAGAGCTTCTCCGCGGCCGGGAGCATCTGCTTCTGCATCTTGTCGTTCGCGTACCGCAGATAGGCGCCGCCGAGCGGGAGGCCCTGGCGGTTGCTCGCGCGGGCGCGCTCGATCAGGCCGGTGTACTCCGGGAGCAGCTTGTTCAGCTCGCTCACCGAAGTCGCCGCGGATGAGCCCGCGCCCGCGTTCGACGCGGCGGTCGCCAGCTTCTCGGAGGCGCTCTTGATGTCGCGGTTGTACCGGTCGCGGACGTCGGCCGGCTCCTGGCCGCCCGCCAGGAAGCCGCTGGAGGCGGCCGTGTTGGCGTCCGCGAGGGAGCGGTAGATGGCGGCGGCGTCGGCGCTCAGCGGCTGGCTGCGGTTGAGCACGCTGTTCGCGGCGTCCGAACGGCTTGTCATCTGCCAGGTGGTGACCGCGCCGAACGCCACGACGACCAGGGCGAGCACGGCGCCGATGATGCGCAGCTTGCCGGGCTCCGTCGTCGCGGCGGCGCGCAGCCGGTCCCGGCCCTCGACCCACGCGGGCCTGCGCGGGGGTGCGGGAGCCGTCGACTGCGCGGCGGGCACAGCTTGCGCGGAGCCCGCTTGAGGCGGGACGGCGGGCATCGTCGGCGCTGCCTGTCCTGGCGGCGCGGCGCTGCCGTTCGGCGGGTATGTCACCTTGACCTCGACCTCCCCCTCGGTCATCGGACGGTCACCTCCGCCCGCCGTGCGCGGCGCGGGAGGAAGTGCACGGCCGCAAGTATCGCCGCAGCGACTGACATCCGCACAGGCCTTGACTGGATCTTGTTCGGATCAGCCTGCCCGGACGATCGTCCCTCGATCAACGCGAAGATCGCGCACCACCCCTGCCCTTGAATACGCGATTCAGAACAGTTCGGTTCCCGGCCCTGCCAATGTGCTCAGCCGCTCCAGGCTCCCACGTCCCTCGCGCCGCACCCCGATGGGCACGAGCGCGGCGCGCCCCGGAATCCGTACGCCGCCCGTGAACGCGACCCGCGTGCCCGCCCCTTCGGGCGCCGCCGCCACGCCGATCAGCAGGAATCTGCTCTGCAGCCAGCACCAGCCGGGGCGGCGCACGCCGCGCAGCAGGGCGCGCATGCCGTAGCGGCTGCGGGCCAGGGCCTCGACGTGCTCGCCGTCCTGGTGCACGACACGGAGGTGCCGCATGTCCGGGACGATCCGCCCGAAATCGCCTTCCAGGTCGGCGAGATGGGCCCGCACGCGGTCGAACGGCGCGTCGACGTACCCCTCGGTGACATGCGCGCCTCGGATGCCGGCGGCGAGGACGTGCAGTTTGCGTACGTTGTCCAGGTCGGCGGCGGGCCAACCTCGGTCCGGCTGAATGTCCGTCATGAAGTCCACGCCTTCCGGAAGGTGTCGCGCGCCCGGTGCAACCGGGACTTGACGGTGCCGACGCGGATGCCGAGCAGCTCGGCGGCGGCGCGTTCGTCCAGGCCCTCCACGTCGCGCAGGACGAGCACCGCGCGGTGCTCGGGGGAGAGCCGGTCCAGTACGTCCCTTATGTCGGCGGCGAGTTGGAGGTCGCCGCGTGCGGGGAGCGTGCTGAGGTCGGCCGGTACGGCGCGGGCCGCCCGCTTGGCCAGGCGGACCGCCTCGCGTACGGCGATGGCCCGCACCCAGCCGTGCAGGGCGGCCGGTTCCTTCAGGGTGCGCAGGGCGCGGAACACGGCGACCAGGGCCTCCTGGGCGGCGTCCGGGCCCTGCTCCAGGGCGATGGGTCCGCAGATGCGGCCTACGTAGGGAGTGAGTTGGTCGAGCAGACTCGCCATGGCGAGGGTGTCGCCGCGCTGCGCCGCGCGGACCAGGCGGACTGTCTCCTCATCGGACACGTACGGCTTCCTCCCTGCGGGCGACGCGCACGGCCGCCGCGCACAGGATGGCGCAGAGCGGCGTGTAGAGGCCCAGGTTCAGCCAGTAGAAGGCGGTGTCCGTCTCCTTGGCGAAGAGCCAGTACACGCCTGCGAGCGTCCGCAGACAGAGCCCCGCGGCGACGGCGAGGGTGCCGGGACGGTTTCCCGCCAGGACGAGGGCCGAGGCGGTGAGGAGGAGGGTGGCGAGGGGGATCAGGATGGGCGGGGTGAAAGGGACGTCGGCGCCGAGCACCGCGTACGACAGTGACTGCTCGTTTGCCGCCGGCCAGGTCTGGCCGGTGGCCCAGTAGAGGTGGAGGAGGGCGTCGGTGGTGAGGACGGCGGCGATGAGGGTGGCTGCGGGGTGGCGTGGCATGAGGGCCTCCTGCGGGGGCGTACGTCATGAGTGACGGTCACCCTGCAGAGGAGCCGGGACTGCGATTCGTTCCCCTGGGGTTTCTTCAAGACCGGCGCGGGGGCGGGGGCGGTTTTTGTGGGGGGGGCGCCGGCGCCCCCCCCCCCCCGGTAACACCGCATGAGCCGTGGGGCCTGGTCCTACGCCGCCACTTCCACGTCCTCGCCCGTCACCACTCCCGCCCCGACATCCTCGCCCTTGGCCGCGAACTGCGTCCGGTACAGCTCCGCGTAGCGGCCGCCGACCGCGAGCAGTTCCTCGTGCGTCCCGCGCTCCACGATCCGCCCGGCCTCGACGACGAGGATCTGGTCGGCGGACCGCACCGTCGAGAGGCGGTGCGCGATGACGATCGCGGTGCGGCCCTCCAGCGCCTCCGCGAGGGCCTCCTGCACCGCGGCCTCCGAGGTGTTGTCCAGGTGGGCCGTCGCCTCGTCGAGGATGACGACCCGCTGCTGGGCCAGGAGCAGCCGGGCGATGGTCATCCGCTGGCGTTCACCGCCGGAGAGGCGGTAGCCGCGCTCGCCGACCACCGTGTCGAGGCCGTCCGGCAGGGAGCGCACGAGGTCTTCGAGACGGGCCCGGCGCAGGACGTCCCACAGGTCGTCCTCGGTGGCCTCAGGGCGGGCGAGCAGCAGGTTGGCGCGGACCGACTCGTGGAAGAGGTGGCCGTCCTGGGTGACCATGCCGAGGGTCTGGCGCATGGACACCGCCGTGAGGTCGCGGACGTCGACCCCGCCGATCCGGACGGTCCCCGCGTCGGCGTCGTACAGTCGGGGAAGCAGTTGCGCGATCGTCGACTTGCCCGCTCCGGATGAGCCGACGAGCGCGACGGTCTGGCCGGGCTCGGCGCGGAAGGACAGTCCGTGCAGGACCTCGTCGCCGCCGCGGGTGTCGAGGGACGCGACCTCTTCGAGGGAGGCGAGGGAGACCTTGTCGGCGGACGGGTAGCCGAAGCGGACGTCGTCGAACTCCACCGCCACCGGCCCCGAGGGGACCTCACGGGCGTCCGGCTTCTCGTCGATCAGCGGTTTCAGGTCGAGCACCTCGAAGACCCGCTCGAAGCTGACGAGCGCGCTCATGACCTCGACCCGCGCCCCCGCGAGGGAGGTCAGCGGCGCGTAGAGCCGGGTGAGCAGCAGCGCGAGGGAGACCACGGCGCCCGCGTCCAGCGTGCCCTCCAGGGCGAAGTAGCCGCCCAGGCCGTAGACGAGGGCGAGCGCGAGGGCCGAGACGAGGGTGAGCGCGGTGATGAACGCGGACTGCGCCATGGCCGTACGGACGCCGATGTCCCGCACCCGGTGGGCCCGCGCGGCGAACTCCGCCGACTCGGCGCCGGGCCGCCCGAAGAGCTTGATCAGCGTGGCGCCCGGAGCGGAGAAGCGCTCGGTCATACGGGTGCCCATCGCCGCGTTGTGGTGCGCGGCCTCCCGCTGCAGCTTGGCCATCCGGGAGCCCATGCGGCGCGCGGGGACGACGAACACCGGCAGCAGCACGAGCGCGAGGAGCGTGATCTGCCAGGAGAGCGTCAGCATTACGGCGAGGGTGAGAAGCAGGGTCACGATGTTGCCGACCACGCCGGAGAGGGTGTTGCTGAAGGCGCGCTGTGCGCCGATCACGTCGTTGTTGAGGCGGCTGACAAGGGCGCCGGTGCGGGTGCGGGTGAAGAAGGCGACGGGCATGCGCTGTACGTGGTCGAAGACGGCGGTCCGCAGGTCGAGGATGAGCCCCTCTCCCAGGTTCGCCGACAGCCAGCGGCTGAGCAGGCCGAGCCCCGCCTCGGCGATGGCGATCGCGGCGATGAGCAGGGCGTACCGGACGACAAGAGATGACTCCCCGTCAGAGACGATCGCGTTCACGACATTGCCCGCGAGGACGGGGGTCGCCACGGCGAGGAGCGCGGTCACGACGCTCAGGAGTACGAAGTGGGCGATGCGGCGCCGGTGCGGGCGGGCGAACGCGCCGATGCGGCGCAGCGTGGCGCGGGCGAAGGGGCGGCGGTCCTGCTCGGCGTTCATGACGCTGTGCAGCTGGGTCCAGGCTGTCGTTTCCATGCTCATGCGAGGAACGTAAGACCTCAAGCTTTCTTGAGGTCAAGCTTCACGGGGACAGGCATCGGAAAGAGGTACCGTTACCGACTTCCTGATTCGAGAAAGCGAATACATGCGAGAGCTACGAAGGCGTTCTCTGCTGTCCGCGATCGGCGGCACGGCCGTTGCAGGAAGCGGCTTCACCGCCGCTGGTACGGGAAGCGCCCAGGCCGCGCCACGGCGCCCGAGCCGACCCGACCCGAAGGTCAAGAATTTGCTCGGCCGTATGACTGTCGAAGAGAAACTGGGTCAGCTGCAGCAACTGCCGTGGGCCGTCAGCACGGGACCCGGCGGCAGCGAGACCAAGGACGTCGAGGACGCGGCGCGCGCGGGACGGCTCGGTTCCGTACTGAACATCTTCGGCGCCGAGAACAGCAACGCCCTGCAGCGCATCGCCGTGGAGGAGTCCCGGCTCGGCATCCCGCTGCTTTTCGGGCTCGATGTCATCCATGGTCTGTGGACGACGTTCCCGATCCCTCTCGCCCAGGCGGCGAGCTTCGACCCGGAGGTCACCCGGCGGGACGCCGAGATCTCCGCGAAGGAGTCCCGCTCGAACGGCGTGCACTGGACGTTCTCGCCGATGATGGACGTCACGCACGAGCCGCGCTGGGGCCGCGTCGCCGAGGGCTGCGGCGAGGACCCGTACCTCACGACGGCGTTCGCCGTGGCCAAGGTGGAGGGCTATCAGGGCGAGAAGGGTGCGGGCCTGGCCGCCAGGGACCGCATCGCCGCCTGCGCCAAGCACTTCGTCGCGTACGGCGGGGCCGAGGGCGGCCGTGACTACAACACCGTCGACGTGTCCGAGTCCCGGCTGCGCAATCTGTATCTGCCGCCGTTCAAGGCCGCGTTGGACGCGGGGGTCGCCACGGTGATGGCCTCCTTCAACACGATCAGCGGCGTCCCCGCGCACGCCAACTCCCACGCCCTCATCGACGTACTGCACAAGGAGTGGGGCTTCGAAGGGTTCGTCGTCAGCGACTGGAACGGCGTCGACGAACTGATCGCGCACGGCTTCGCCGAGGACGGCGCCGACGCGGCCCGTCTCGCGCTCAACGCCGGCGTCGACATGGAGATGGCGAGCACGGACCTGGCCCAGCACGGCAAGAGGCTGCTGAGCGGCGGAAGGATCAGCGAGCGGCGGCTCGACGAGGCGGTCGCGCGGATCCTGGGCCTGAAGTTCGCCCTGGGGCTCTTCGAGCATCCGTACGTCGACGAGGGCGCCGCCATCGGCAAGCCGTCCGCGGCGGCGCGCAAGGCGGCCCGCGAGACGGCTGCCCGCTCCATGGTGCTCCTGAAGAACGCCGGCCGGGCGCTCCCGCTCAAGAAGTCGACCGGGTCGATCGCGGTCGTCGGGCCGTTCGGCAACTCCGGGGATCTCCTTGGGACTTGGACGTTTCCCGGCGCCACGAAGAAGTTCCCCGCCGGGAAGGTGCTCGACGCGGTCAAGCGCGCGGCTCCGGACGCGAAGGTGACGTACGCGAAGGGCGTCGACACCGAGGGCAAGGACACCAGGGGCATCCCGGCGGCGGTCGCCGCGGCCAAGGGCGCCGATGTCACCGTCATGGTGGTCGGCGAGCCCCCGGCGATGAGCGGCGAGGCGGCGGCGCGCAGCGACATCGGGCTGCCCGGCGCGCAGGAGAAGCTGATCGAGGCGATCGCGGGGACGGGCAAACCGTTCGTGGTGGTCCTGGTCAACGGGCGGCCGCTGACGATCGGCGACTGGCTGGACAGGGCGCCCGCCGTTCTCGAGGCCTGGCACCCGGGGATCGAGGCCGGGAACGCCATCGCCGACGTGCTGTTCGGCGAGGTCGCCCCCGGCGGCAAGCTGCCCGTCTCGTTCCCGCGTACGGTCGGCCAGATCCCCGTCCACTACAACCGGGAGTCGACGGGCCGTCCGTACGCCGCCGACAACAAGTACACGTCCAAGTACCTGGACCTGCCCCCGGACCCGCAGTTCGCCTTCGGCCACGGGCTCAGCTACACGACCTTCGAGATCGGCGCCCCGAAGCTGAGCCGCGAGCGCGTCTCGGCGGGCGCCCTGCGCGCGGGCGACACCGTGGAGGTCTCGGTCACGGTCGCCAACACCGGTGACCGGGCGGGCGACGAGGTCGTCCAGCTGTACGTCCACGACATCGCGGCGAGCATCGCGCAGCCGGTGCGCAGGCTGCGCGGGTTCCGCCGGGTGACGCTGGGAGCGGGCAGGTCGACGACGGTCCGCTTCCGGCTCGGCGCCGACGACCTCGGGTTCTGGACGAACGCCGCGGACGGTGAATTCCGGGTCGAGGCGGGGGCGGTGGACCTGTACGTCGGCAACAGCTCCGAGGCGAAGGCGAAGCAGCGGCTGACGATCACCTAGGGCGATGGCGTGCGGGCCGGGCCCGGTGGGGGGGGGGGCGCCCGCGCCGCCCCGGTCACCGGCGGGAGCCGCGGCCGGCCCACCCCCCGCGGGGGGGGCGCGGCCGGCCCCCGCGCGCCCCCCCCCCCCCCCCCCCACGGCCGGGCCCGGTGGGGTCCGGCCCGCCGCGTCAGCCGAGCTCCAGGGACGCGACGCCGAAGACCCGCTCCTGGGCGAGCGGCCGCACCGGGCCCGTGTACATCCGGGCGGTCTCGAATGTGGGCTTCAGGCCGCGCGTCTCGGCGAGGGCGACGGCCTCGGGCTGCGTCTCGGGCACGTCGATGGCCACGGGAGCGCCGTCCGCCTCGGCGGTCAGCGCGTCGAAGAGCGCCTCGGCGTCGGCGCGCGTGTCGGCGAACAGCGGCCCGATGCGCAGGGCTTCGCGGGCGGGGCGCAGCACTCCGTACCCGGTCACGCGGCCGTCGACGATGCGGGCGAGGGCGCGGTGTCCGGGAGCGGTGAGCCAGGGGTCCAGGAAGCGCGGGCGGTCGGCGGGATGGCTCGCGGCGTCGTACGCGGTGATGGCGCGCAGCCCGGCCGCCTCAACGGGCCGGATGTTCACGGGAGTTGGCGCGCCGGTGGGTGCGGGGCCCAGGTAGCGCATGGTGGTGTGGGCGAACTCGAAGCCCGAGCGGCGGTAGTTGTCCTGCTGGGCGACGACGCCGTCGAGGCCGACGGTCCGCCTGCCCGCGTGGGCGAGGGCCGTGTTCCAGGTGGCGAGGCCGTGGCCCCGGCCCCGCAGGTCGGGGCGGACCAGGTAGAAGCCCAGGAAGGCGTACTGGTCGTCGTAGTTGACGACCGAGATAGCGGAGGCCGCCTCGCCGTCCACCCGGCCGATGAAGAATCCCTCGGGATCCTGCGCGAAGAAGGACGGCGTGTCCCCGAGTCCCGGGTTCCATCCCTCGTCTGCCGCCCATTCGACGACCGTCCGCCAGTCGTCGGGCGTCGCCCGCGAGATGACGAGCCGTCCTGGGGCCGAATGTGTCATCGCTGCACCCTTCTCGCACCGGAAGGGACCGTCCCCTGCCCCGGAAGGGGGCCGCCCCTCACATCGGAGAGGGACCGCCCCGGTGCGGTCGGTGATCACGACCGCACCGGGACCATCCTTCCCGACTCCTCGCCCGGCTATCCGGCGCTCCGGCCAACCCGTGCTCCGGTGCGATTCAGGTCAGCCGATCTGCGCTCCGTACACCGCGAGGGCGTCCGTCACCGGCTGGAAGAACGTCTGGCCGCCGGACGAGCAGTTGCCGCTGCCGCCGGAGGTCAGGCCCAGTGCGTCACTGCCCGCGAAGAGCGAGCCGCCGCTGTCACCGGGCTCGGCGCACACGTCGGTCTGGATGAGACCGTCCACGGTGCCCTGCGGGTAGGTGACCGAGACGTCGAGTCCCTGCACCGAGCCGTCGTGCACCTGGGTGGTGCTGCCGCTGCGCTGTACCTGCTCGCCGACGACGGCCTCGCGCGCGCCGGTGATCTGCTGGGTGGAGCCGTTGTAGAGGTTGACCTCGCTCGGGTGCGGCACGTCGGCCGTGTACTTCACCAGGGCGTGGTCGGCTCCGGGGAACGTCCAGTCGACGGCCTGGCCGATCTCGGCGCCGCCCTGGCTGTCGGACCAACTGGTGCCCGCGAGTTCGGTGCAGTGGCCCGCGGTGAGGAAGTGCGGGGCGCCGTCCTTGACGACGTTGAAGCCGAGCGAACAGCGCCCGCCCGAGCTGTAGATCGGGTCGCCGCCCGCGATCAGCGGCGAGAACTTCCCCGCTGTCCGCTTGAGCACGGCCTTGCCGTCCTGGGCGGCGACGGCCTTCTTCAGCTTCCGCAGTTCGGCGCCCTTGACGGTGCTGTCGGCGGTGACGACGACCTTGTTGGTCACGGGGTCGACGGCACGCGAAGTGCCGGGCACGGAACTGGCGTTGAGCTCCTTCTTCGCCGCTTCGAGCGCGGTCTTGGTGTGGCTGACCACCTTGGCCACGGCGCCCGCATCGCGCGCCTGCTCGGCCGCGGCCTCGTCGACGACGTTGATGACCAGGTTCCGCGCCTTCGCGTCGTAGTACGCGCCGGCCGTGTCGCCCTTCAGGTCGGCGGCCAGCGATGTCGCGAGGTCGCCTGCGGCGGCCGACGACAGGGTGTCGGCAGTGGGGGTGGGTGCCGCGGTGCTGGTGTTCGCCATGGTCAGGCTTCCCGCGACCAGGGCGGCGACGCTCGCTCCGGCCATGACGAGGCGGCGCGTGCGCAACTGTGGGGTTCTCACTCAGTACCTCCATGGGGGGTTGGAGCCGTTCCGGTGGGGCGGCTCCGGGGAGTTACAGACATGAGCATGTCAAGCAGTGACGGTCGCGTCCTGCCCGGCAACGGCGCCGAGTATGACGAGACCGGCACAAGGTCACAAGACCCGGCCACCCGCAGCGGCTTGAAATCCACGGCCGAGCGGTGAGCCATAAGCGCCTTTTGCAGGGGCGCCTAGTTCCGGTATTGGGATGATTTAAGCCTGATATCTGCCGTGCGGGGAATTCCCGGAGGTCGTATGGAAAGGTCTGCCTGGGGTTCGTGACCGGCAGGTCGGCCATTTCAGGCCTTTTCTCAATCAGCCCTGAAAAATCGCCACTTGCGGCCTTGGAACGACGAGAAGACGATCGGCGCCACACGCCAAGAGCACCTTCTTCGCACTGTCTTCGCACCGTCTTCCAGGAGGTTCCAGTGACCGACCGTCTGACCCTCGGCCCGGATGCCGCACGGCAACTCGCGACGACCACCAAGACCACCCCGCAGATGCGCGGCATCACCCCGCGCTATCTGCTGCGCGCGCTGCCGTGGGTGGACGTCGAGTCGGGCACCTACCGGGTGAACCGCCGCCGCACCTTCGTGCTCGGCGACGACCGCATCACCACGTACGAGGAAGGCGACTCGCACCGCGTCGTGCCGGGCGACTTACGCGAGGTGCCCTACCTCCGCGACGTCGACGACGCGCTGCTCGCGGAGCTCGCCGGCGCCTTCACCGAGGTCACCTTCGAGGCCGGTCAGGTCCTGGCCCAGGAGGGCGACCCCGCCGACCGGCTCTGGGTCGTCGTACGGGGCCGGGCCGAGAAGCGGGTGACGGGGCGGTACGGCGAGGACGCGCTGCTCGAAGTCATCGGTGACGGACAGTTCTTCGACCTCGGCGCATGGACTCGCACCGAGGCGATGCCCTACCGCGTCAAGGCGCTCACCCCCGGTGTCGCGCTCTGCGCGGACCGCAGCGCGCTCGCTGCGCTCATCGACCGCGACGAGACGCTGCGGGGCGCGTGCGCGGCGTACGCGGAGGGCGAGATGATGACGCCGGGCGCCGAGGTGCCGGTGGACCTCAGCGCGGGGCACGTCGGGGAGGTCGATCTGCCGGGCACGTTCGTCGACTACGAGGACGCGCCGCGCGAGTACCACATGACCCTCGCGCAGACGGTGCTCCGTGTGCACACCAAGGTCGCCGACCTCTACAACGGCCCCATCGACCAGACCCGGGCGCAGTCCAACCTCACCGTCGCCGCGCTGCGCGAACGCCAGGAGTCCTCGCTCCTGAACCACCCCGAGTACGGCCTGTTCAACAACGTCTCCGCGGGGCAGCGCGTCCAGTCGCGCACCGGCGCTCCCACGCCCGACGACCTGGACGAGCTCCTGACCAAGGTGTGGAAGCAGCCCGGCTTCTTCCTCGCGCATCCCAAGGCCATCGCCGCGTTCGGCCGCGAATGTACGCGGCGCGGTGTGCCCCCGGTGACGGACAACCGCTTCGGCAGCCCGCTGCTCACCTGGCGCGGCGTGCCGCTGCTGCCGTCGGACAAGGTGCGGTTCTCCAACGGCACGGGCGTCTCCGTCGGCACCACCGAGATCCTCCTGATGCGGACGGGCGAGGCCGAGCAGGGCGTGGTCGGGCTGCGTCCCGCGGGCGTCGCGGACGAGGTCGAACCGGGCCTGTCCATGCGGAACATGGGCGTCGACCAGAAGGGCATCACGTCGTACCTGATGACGGCGTACTTCAACACGGCGGTCCTGGTGGAGGACGCCATCGCCGTCCTGCAGAACGTCGAGGTGTCGAACTACCATGACTATTCCTGACCTCACGGGGCAGCTGCCGGGGCTGCCGGAGGCTTCGGGCCGCACGGTTCCGGGGGTGCCGCCCACCCCGGGGGTCCCGGCGACGCCGCCCGTGCCGTCGGCCCGGGAACTGCTCGCCGACCCGGCGACCGCCGCGCTCCCCGGCCCCCAACCACCCGCCTACTCCCCCGAGTCGGCCCGCAAGGACTTCCCGATCCTGCACCGCACGGTGAACGGGCACCCCCTGGTCTGGCTCGACAACGGCGCCACCACGCAGAAGCCGCGCCAGGTCATCGAGGCGCTCGGCGCCTACTACTCGGCCGCCAACTCCAACATCCACCGCGGCGCGCACACCATGGCGCGCGAGGCCACCGAGCTGTACGAGGCGGCGCGGGCCGCGGTCGCCGGGTTCCTGGGGGCCGGTTCGCCGGACGACATCGTCTTCGTACGCGGGACGACCGAGGCCATCAACCTGGTCGCCCAGAGCTGGGGCCGGGCGAACCTCGGCCCCGGGGACGACATTCTGGTGCCGGTCCTGGAACACCACTCCGACATCGTGCCGTGGCAGCTGCTCGCGAAGGAGACCCGGGCCCGCGTCGTCCCGATCCCGCTCACCCCCGACGGGGAGATCGATCAGGACGCGTACGCCGATCTCCTCTCGTACCGCACGCAGTTGGTCGCCATCAGCCACGCCTCGAACGTCCTCGGCACCGTCCCTCCGGTGAAGGAGATGACCGCACTCGCGCATCGCTACGGCGCGAAGGTCCTGGTCGACGGGGCACAGGCCGTAGCGCACTTCCCGGTGGACGTGACGGATCTGGACGCCGACTTCTACGCCTTCTCCGGGCACAAGCTGTTCGCCCCGACCGGCATCGGCGCCCTGTACGCGAAACCGGAGATCCTCCAGGCCATGAACCCGTGGCAGGGCGGCGGCAACATGATCGAGTCCGTGGAGTTCGGACGGACGACGTTCGCGCCCGTCCCGCACCGCCTTGAGGCCGGCACCGGCCATATCTCGGGCGCGGTCGGCCTGCTTGCCGCACTGAACTGGTTCACGTCCTTCGACCGGGACGCCGTCGCCGCGTACGAGGACGCGCTCCTCGCGTACGCGACGCAGGCCATGTCGGCGGTGCCCGGCCTGGACGTCCTGGGTTCGGCGCCCGACCGGATCGCGGTCCTCACGTTCACCCTCGCGGGGCACGATCCGGCGGCCGTCGCCGACTGGCTCGACCGTGACGGCATCGCCATCCGCGCGGGACACCACTGCGCGCAGCCCGCCCTTGCCCACTACGGCGTGGAGTCCGCCGCCCGCGCGTCGCTCGCCCTCTACAACACGTCCGAGGAGGTGGATCAGCTGGTGGCGTCCCTGCGGCGACTGCAGGACGCGCCACAGGCCCAGCAGCCTCCCGCGCCTTAACCCGTGAGCGAGTATGTGGTGTGCGGTGTCCATGGTCCTATGGGCGCCGTACGCCACATGAGCTTCGGGAGGCCAGCATGTTCGTCCCGTTCGGTGCCCTTGATTTTCTGGACCGCGCCACGACCGTGTACGGGGACCGCGTCGGCATCGTCGACGAACCGGATCAGCCCGCGGAGCCCTGGCAGGGGCTCACCTACCACCGGGTGGGTGAGCTGGCGCGCGCCCAGGCCGCCGGGCTCGACGCGCTCGGGGTGCCGCACGGCGCACGGGTCGCGGTGGTCTCGCCCAACAGCGCACGGTTGTTGACGTCGTTCTTCGGGGTGAGCGGATACGGCAGGGTGCTCGTGCCGGTGAACTTCCGGCTCACGGCCGACGAGGTGAGCCATATCGTCGGGCGGTCGGGGGCGAGCGTGCTCCTGGTCGACCCCGAGCTGACGGAGCGCCTCGCGGGCGTGGACTGCGCGCACCGCTTCACGCTCGGGACGGCCGCCGATGCGGAGTTGTACCGCTTCGGCACCGAGCCCGAGCCCTGGGAACCCGACGAGAACGCCACCGCGACCATCAACTTCACCAGCGGCACCACGGCCCGCCCCAAAGGCGTACAGATCACCCATCGCAACATCTGGGTGAACGCCCTGACGTTCGCGCTGCACGCGGGTGTCAGCGACCGGGACGTCTATCTGCACACCCTGCCGATGTTCCACGCCAACGGCTGGGGCATGCCGTTCGCGATGTCCGGCATGGGCGCGCGCCACATCGTGCTGCGCAAGGTGGACGGCACGGAGATCCTGCGCCGCGTCGCCGAGCACGGCGTCACGGTGCTGTGTGCGGCGCCTGCCGTGGTCAACGCGGTGCTCGCCGCCGCGCAGTCCTGGGAAGGGGAGCTCCCCGGCCGGGACCGGGTGCGGGTCATCGTCGCGGGGGCGCCGCCGCCCACGCAGACGGTCGAGCGGGTCGAGTCCGAGCTCGGCTGGGAGTTCATCCAGATCTACGGCCTCACCGAGACGTCCCCGCTCCTCACGATCAACCGCACGCGTGCCGAGTGGGACGGCCTGGAGCCGCGGGAGCGCGCGGAGAAGCTGGTGCAGGCCGGTCCGCCCGCCCTCGGGGTGACGCTGCGGACCTCGGACGAGGGCGAGGTGCTCGCCCGCTCGAACGTGATCCTGGAGGGCTACTGGGAGCAGCCCGACGAGACCGCCGAGGCCCTGGAGGACGGCTGGTTCCACACGGGCGACGGCGGGAGCATCGGCGAGAACGGCCATCTCACGATCAGCGACCGCAAGAAGGACGTGATCATCACCGGCGGTGAGAACGTCTCGTCGATCGAGGTGGAGGACGTCCTGTTCAGCCATCCCGCGGTGGCCGAGGTCGCGGTGATCGGGGTGCCGGACGAGAAGTGGGGCGAGACCATCAAGGCGCTGGTGGTCCTCGCTTCCGGCACCGAGGCCACGGAGCAGGACCTGATCCGGCACTGCAAGGCCCACCTCGCCGGCTTCAAGGCCCCCACCTCGGTGGAGTTCCGCGCCGAGCTGGCCCGCACGGCCACCGGGAAGCTGCAGAAGTACAAGCTGCGGCGGCCCTACTGGGAGGGGCGCGAGCGGGGGGTCAACTGAAAAGCGGGGGGCAACCGAAAATCGCTGGAGCCGGCCGCCCCCCGCCTCATACCGTGACCCGGTCGATGATCAACGGCTCTGTCCGTGCGTGCCCACGCGCGAACAGAGCTTTTCGAGAAGCATGTTGCGGATGAGGAGTCACGGTGGAGCACGGCGGATGGGCCGACGAACGGTACGGAGCGGTCGCGGATGCGTTCACCCGGAACTTCGATGAGTCCGGTGAACTCGGCGCGTCCGTCGCGGTGTTCGTCGACGGGCGCAAGGTCGTCGACCTGTGGGGCGGGGTCGCGGACGAGCGGACCGGGCGGCCGTGGGACGAGGACACCGTCGTACCGGTCTTCTCCTGCGCCAAGGGCATCGTCAGCGTCTGCGTCCAGCTGCTCGCCCAGGAAGGGCGCCTGGACCTCGATGCCCCGGTGGCCGTGCACTGGCCGGAGTTCGCACGCGGCGGCAAGGAGGCGATCACTCCGCGCATGGTCCTCACGCACCGCGCAGGACTCCCCGCCCTCGACCGCTCCCTCACCTTCGACGAGATCACCGCGTGGACGCCGGTGGTCCGCGCGATCGAGGAGCAGAAGCCGCTGTGGGAGCCGGGCACCGCCCACGAGTACCACGGGCACACCTTCGGCTTCGTCCTCGGTGAGCTGATCCGCCGCGTCACCGGGCTCACTCCGGGCGCGTACTTCCGCGAGGCCGTCGGCGACCCCCTCGGGCTGCGTACGTGGATCGGTCTGCCCGAGGAGGAGATGCCCCACCTCGCCCGGCTCACCGAGGCCGCGGGCCGCCCCGGCAACCCCGACCCCGAGTCGCTCGTGATGCGGATCGTCACGATGAACGGGGCGTTCGCCTTCCCCGGCCTCGACGAACCGCACGGCTGGAACGACCCTGCGCTGCTGCGCGCCGAGATTCCCGGCGCGGGCGCGGTGTCGTCGGCGCGCGGTCTCGCGACGCTGTACGCGGCCGCGGCGACCGGAGTCGACGGCGCGCCCCGGCTGCTCACGGCGGACACCGTCACCGACGCGCTGCGCGAGCTGACGGCGGGCCCGTCCTGGTCCGGCTTCCCCGACCTGGGCGCACGCTGGGGCTCCGGCTTCCTGCTCGACGCGCCCCGGTTCCGCCCGATGCTCGGCGCCCGCAGCTTCGGCAACGACGGCTCGGGCGGCCAATTCGCCTTCGGGGACGACGAGTTCGGGGTCGGTTTCGCCTACACGGCGAACCGCATGATCGGCCATGGCGACGCGCGCGCGAGGCGGCTCATCGAGGCGCTGGGGGCATGCGTCGGCTGAGGCACCGGACAGCGGGTAAACCTGGGCTCGGTCCTCGCACGTCTCACCGCGCCCTGACCGTGATCCGCGCCGCCGAGTCGAAGTGGCCGTCGTCGTCGGCCGGTTGGGCGTAGACGACCGTGACGGTGCGCCGCACCCCGCCGAAGCGGTCGGCGTACCGCTCCTCGGACGGGCCGGTCCGCCGCGGCTCGGCGGTGATGTCGTACGTGCGAAGGAAGTCGGCGACTCCCGAGTCGTCACTGTTGCCGACCCGGTACCGGAGCACGGAGGTGCCGTCCTGCCGCGTCCTGGCGTACGTCGGCACATAGAAGCGCGTGCCCGGGTGATGCTGGTCGTGATGCATCGCGGCCCTGCGCTCCACCGCCTCCTCGGGCGGTGGAGCGTCCGGGGTGAGCAGGGCGACGGCGGCCCAGCCGGCCACCGCCAGCGTCCACACCACGCATCCGGCGAGCAGCCAGACCAGCGCCTTGCGTCGACGAGGCCGAGCGCTCGCCTCTTCCATACGTTCCCCCTGTGCCCACGCGTCTCTCCTGCCCCACATCGTGGCATCCCCCACTCTTGGTGGCGCCGGCCGCCGATGTCGTGGCACCGTTCCCGGGCAGGAGGGACGGCATCCGTGCCCCTACGAGGGGCATTTGGCCATCCTTGGGCGCATTGTCCGTAACAACCGCGGCCAATTTCCCGCCGTTCCTCAGGTTTCTGTTATCGGGGCGGAGACCAGGGATCTCCCCTTCTGTCGGAGGAGACAGGTCCCAGGACAGAGAGTGGACAACCGTGAGCAGTGAACGTGAAGTCGCGATGATCATGGCGGCACGGGCGGGGAACGAGCAGGCACAGGACGACCTCGTCGCCGAGTACCTGCCGCTGGTCTACAACATCGTCGGCCGGGCCCTGAACGGCCACGCGGACGTGGACGACGTGGTGCAGGAGACCATGCTCCGCGTGCTCGCGGGCCTTGAGGGGCTGCGCAGCCCGGAGAGTTTCCGCAGCTGGCTGGTCGCCATCACGATGAATCAGATACGCGGCCACTGGCGCGGGCGCGGGGCCGAGCCGATACCGGCCGGCGGTGGCCTCGCCGACGCGTACGACGTGGTCGACCCCGGCGCCGACTTCGTCGACCTGACCATCGCCCGCCTCGGGCTCTCCGGCCAGCGCCGCGAGACCGCCGAGGCCACCCGCTGGCTGGACGAGGACGACCGCGCGCTGCTCTCCCTGTGGTGGCTGGAGTCCGCGGGCGAGCTCTCCAGGGTCGAGGTCGCCGCCGCGCTCGAGCAGACGCCGCAGCACACTGCGGTACGGGTGCAGCGGATGAAGGCCCAGCTGGAGACGGCCCGTGTGGTGGTGCGCGCCCTGTCGGCCGATCCGCGCTGTGGCCAGCTCGAGCAGATAGCCGCCGGCTGGGACGGCGCCCCCTCCGCCCTCTGGCGCAAGCGGCTCGCCCGGCACGCCCGCGACTGCGCGGCCTGCGCGAGCCACTGGTCGAACCTGGTGCCGGCGGAGCGGCTGCTCATCGCCCTCGGCCTGGTCCCGGTGACGGCGGCGCTCGCGGACCGGGTCGCGGCACCGGGCCTGGTCACGGTGGCGAACGCCCACGCGGCCCCCTCCGGCGCCCACTCGGCCCCCTCGGCCGCCCCGTCGGCACGCGGCCGGGCACGCCTGCGGCGCACCAGGCGCCGCCGTCGCAACGCGACCGTGGCGGCCGCTGCCGCCGCCCTGTTGATCGGCGGCGGTACGGCCTACGTCCTCGCCACTCCGGAGTCGGAGGAGACCTCGCCCTCCACCGCGGCGGCCACGGAGTCCCCCACCAGCGCCTCGCCCTCCAAGAGCCCGAGCAAGTCGCCGAAGCCCTCCGCGTCGCCGAGCAAGAGCAAGGCCAAAGCCAAGCCCAAGCCGACCAAGACGAAGGCGAAGCCCTCCCCGACCCCCACCAAGGCGAAGCCCGCGCCGAAGCCGACGAAGACCGCCGCCCCGCCGCCGGCCACGCCGAGCGGCGTCGCCGACCAGGTCATCGCGTTGGTCAACACCGAGCGCTCCAAGGCCGGTTGCGGCCCCGTCACCTCCAACAGCAAGCTCGCCACCGCGGCCGGCAACCACTCCGCCGACATGGCAGCCCGCGACTACTTCGACCACACGAGCCCCGACGGCAAGGACCCCGGCGACCGCATCACCGCGGCCGGCTACCGCTGGAGCACCTACGGCGAGAACATCGCACGCGGCCAGCAGACCCCGGCCTCGGTCATGGACTCCTGGATGAACAGCGAGGGCCACAAGGCCAACATCCTCAACTGCTCCTTCAAGGAGCTCGGCGTGGGCATCCACAACGGCTCCGGCGGCCCCTGGTGGACGCAGGCCTTCGGTACGGCGCTCTGACGCGGCTCACCGACTCGGCTCACCGACGCGGCTCACTGACTCGGCTCACTGGGCCGGGACCTTGTGGACGGCGGTGTCGTCGGGGGCAAGACGTCGCCCGTCCGCGGACAGCACCTCCAGTGCGCGGAGGCGATTCCCCTCCCGGCGGTCGACCAGCTCCGAGTGCGGTTCACCGGGGGCGAAGAAGTTCTGTTCGCCCCACTGCCGCAGGGCCACGATGACGGGGAAGAGCGCCTTGCCCTTCGGAGTCAGTACGTACTCGCGGTAGGCGCTGCCGTCCGACGCGGGGACGGATTCGAGGACACCGCCGGCGACGAGGGTGCGAAGGCGTGCGGTGAGGATGTTCTTGGCGACGCCGAGGCTGCGCTGGAACTCCCCGAAGCGCCGGCTCCCGTCGAAGGCGTCCCGCACGATCAGCAGGGACCACCAGTCGCCGATCGCGTCCACCGACCGGGCGACGGGGCAATCACTGTCGTCGAAGCGGGTCCTGGTCACCATGGCGCCCCTCGCTCTCACATCGCTCCCACATTGGTTGCAACATGCTACCAAGCAGGGCTACTGTCACCGCCACTGGTAGCAAGATGAAACCAGATACGCGGAGAAGTACGGGGAAGTACGGAGGAGTGCCGATGCCCGGCAACTGCAAGGCCGCGCCACGACGGACCGAGGACCGAAAAAACAGGGAAGGCCCCGCGTTCGCCCTGTCCCGCGGCGTCGTCATCCTGTTCGCCGTCGCCTGCGGGGCCGCGGTGGCCAACGTCTACTTCTCCCAGCCGCTCCTGGTGACCATGGGCCACGACCTCGCCATGAGCCCGGCGCTCGTCGGCGGCGTCGTCACCCTCACGCACGTCGGATACGGCCTCGGCCTCTTCTTCCTCGTGCCGCTGGGCGACATGGCCGACCGCAGACGGCTCATCATGGCCCAACTGCTGCTCCTGGCAGGGGCGTTGATCGTGGTGGCCGTCGCCCGCACGGCGGCGGTCCTGCTCGCGGGCATCGCCGCGATGGGGCTTCTCGCAGTCGTCACGCAGACGCTGGTGGCCTTCGCCGCGTCACTGGCGCCTGCCGCCGGGCGCGGACGGGTCGTGGGCCTTGTCACCAGCGGCGTGGTCATCGGCATCCTGCTCGCCCGCACCGCATCCGGACTCATCGCCGAACTCGCGGGCTGGCGCTCCGTCTACCTCGCATCGGCAGCACTCACCACGCTGCTCGCCCTGGTCCTGTCCCGCGTACTGCCGCGTCACGGCGCCGTACCGCCGACACCCCTGCGCTACGGACAGCTCCTGCGCTCCACGGTCACCCTGTTCGCACGGGAACGACTGCTGCGGATCCGGGCCCTGTTCGGCCTGCTGGTCTTCGCCGCCTTCAGCACCCTGTGGAGCAGCGTCGCGCTGCCGCTCAGCGAGGCCCCGTACTTCCTGTCCCACAGCGCTATCGGGGCGCTGGGCCTGATCGGTGTCGCCGGCGCGCTGGCCGCGACCGTGGCGGGCCGCCTCAACGACCGCGGGCTCTCCGGGCGGACCACCGGCATCGCGCTCGCCCTGCTCGCCGCCTCGTGGCTGCCCTTGGCCTTCACCCGCAGCTCGCTCTGGGCCCTTGCCGTCGGCGTGATCCTGCTGGACCTCGCCGTGCAGGCGGTCCATGTCACCAACCAGACCCTGATCTACGCCCTGCACCCGGACGCGGGCAGCCGGCTGATCGGCGGGTACATGGTCTTCTACTCCATCGGCAGCGCCACCGGCGCCATCGCAGCGACCTCCCTCTACACGGTGGCCGGCTGGGGAGCCGTATGCGCACTGGGCGCCGCGTTCAGCTGCCTCGGCCTCGTCCTGTGGGCGTTCACCCGGAACAGCACTGCTACCAGGGCTCCTACCAGGGCGAGATCGGCCGTATGCCGCTCCGGCGCCCCGCGGCGTCCGGCAGATGCCCCATGCGCTTGACCGTGTGCAGGCCGACGATGCGGTCTCCCGTAGCCCGCGCGGCACCTCGTCGGGCGCCGCCGGTAACGTGTGCCCAGCTCATCGGAGGGGCTCTCGGGGATAGGTTGTGGCGCGGCGGGTACTGCGATAGGTCGACGATGGCGGCGCGCGGC
>NZ_JBHYIG010000078.1:27558-32738 GCF_042740015.1 Streptomyces sp. NPDC059037 | reverse complement strand
CTATACACCCTGCAGTTGAGCGCGCCAGCTACATTTTTTTATACCCCCCTCACCCAAACGGGGCGCCCCCCCCCACCGGGGGGCCCCCCCCTTCTACGTGCGTGACGAGGTGTCAGCCGAGCTGTGCCCGCCCCGGCAGCTCCACCTTCGCGCCGAGCGACACGAGCTTGTCCATGAAGTTCTCGTAGCCGCGGTTGATCAGGTCGATGCCGTGCACGCGGGACGTGCCCTGCGCCGCGAGCGCCGCGATCAGGTACGAGAAGCCGCCGCGCAGGTCGGGGATGACCAGGTCGGCGCCCTGCAGCTTCGTCGGGCCGCTGACGACCGCGGAGTGCAGGAAGTTGCGCTGGCCGAAGCGGCAGTCGGAGCCGCCGAGGCACTCGCGGTAGAGCTGGATGTGAGCGCCCATCTGGTTGAGCGCGGAGGTGAAGCCGAGGCGGGACTCGTAGACCGTCTCGTGGACGATGGAGAGCCCTGCGGCCTGCGTGAGCGCCACGACCAGGGGCTGCTGCCAGTCGGTCTGGAAACCGGGGTGTACGTCCGTCTCCAGGGCGATCGCGTTGAGCGAGCCGCCCGGGTGCCAGAAGCGGATGCCCTCGTCGTCGATCTCGAAGGCACCGCCCACCTTCCGGTAGGTGTTCAGGAACGTCATCATCGAGCGCTGCTGGGCGCCGCGGACGTAGATGTTGCCTTCGGTCGCCAGGGCCGCGGAAGCCCAGGAGGCGGCCTCCAGGCGGTCCGAGAGGGCGTGGTGGTTGTACCCGCCCAGGCTGTCGACACCGGTGATCCTTATGGTCCGGTCGGTGTCCATGGCGATGATCGCGCCCATTTTCTGCAGGACGCAGATCAGGTCTTCGATCTCGGGCTCGACGGCGGCGTTCGAGAGCTCCGTCACACCTTCGGCGAGCACGGCCGTCAGGAGGACCTGCTCGGTGGCGCCCACGGACGGGTACGGGAGGCGGATCTTGGTGCCGCGCAGGCGCTGCGGGGCCTCCAGATACTGGCCGCCCTCGCGCTTCTCGATGGTCGCGCCGAACTGGCGGAGCACCTCGAAGTGGAAGTCGATCGGCCGGCCGCCGATGTCGCAGCCGCCGAGGCCGGGGATGAAGGCGTGCCCGAGGCGGTGCAGGAGCGGGCCGCAGAAGAGGATCGGGATGCGCGACGACCCGGCGTGGGCGTCGATGTCCGCGACGTTGGCGCTCTCCACGTGCGAGGGGTCCATGACCAGCTCGCCCGGCTCCTCGCCGGGGCGGACCGTGACGCCATGCAGCTGCAGGAGTCCGCGTACGACACGTACGTCGCGGATGTCTGGGACATTGCGCAGCCGGCTCGGAGCGCTGCCGAGCAGCGCGGCGACCATGGCCTTGGGCACGAGGTTCTTCGCGCCGCGGACACGGATCTCGCCCTCCAGCGGGGTTCCGCCGTGGACAAGCAGTACATCGTCGGTGACGGTCATGAATCTCGCGTTCCGATGAGATGGACGGGTGGACCAAAGGGCAAGCGTAATGGGCGCGTACCCCCCTTCCGTAAGGCCAAGGGCGCGCCAAACCCGTCAGAAGTCCGTGACAACACGAACCGTTCGGAACCGGACACTCCGGGTCACCGGATCCGGCGTGCGCTCGCGGCGCTCCTTTGCGCCCTGAGCTGCATTCACTCGCGTACGCGCATTGCCTCCCCCCGCGGGGCAAAGATGCGGGATCATGTCGTTCATGACCGAGGTGTCCTCGCTCACAGGGCGGCTGCTCGTGGCCACGCCTGCCCTGGCGGACCCGAACTTCGACCGCGCGGTGGTGCTGCTCCTCGACCACGACGAGGAGGGCTCGCTCGGCGTGGTCCTCAACCGGCCGACGCCGGTGGAGGTCGCGGACATCCTGGAGGGCTGGGGCGACCTGGCGGGCTCGCCCGGGGTGGTCTTCCAGGGCGGCCCGGTCTCGCTCGACTCGGCGCTCGGGGTCGCGGTGATCCCCGGCGGTGAAGGGCCTTCCCCGAGCTCTGGGCTCCGCTCGACCAGCGGAGACCCCATCGCCTGGCGCCGGGTGCACGGCGCGATCGGCCTGGTGGACCTGGACGCCCCGCCCGAGCTGCTCGCCCCCGCCCTCGGCTCCCTGCGGATCTTCGCCGGTTACGCGGGCTGGGGCCCCGGCCAGCTGGAGGACGAACTGGTCGAGGGTGCTTGGTACGTCGTCGAGTCGGAGCCGGGGGACGTGTCGTCCCCGGACCCGGAGCGGCTGTGGCGCTCGGTGCTGCGGCGCCAGCGGAGCGACCTGGCGATGGTGGCGACGTATCCGGACGATCCGTCGCTGAACTGACCACCGGTCCCTGACCCCCTGGCCCCGCGGCGGGGAACTGTCTGCCGCGCCGATAACGTCCTGACGCGTACGTGACAGTCAGGCGTCGTCGAAGTGGGTGTGGAAGTTGAGCGCTGAGGAGCAGGACGGGACGAAGTCCTCCGGGAAGTCGGGGAGGTTCACGGAGGGGTTCACCTTCTCCGACTGGCTGGAGGGGGCCGTGATCCTCGTCATCATCGGGGCGGTGTTGTACAAGTTCCTGGGCTGACCCGTGAGTTGAGCAGGAACCGCCCCGCCAGCGGATGCGCGTCCCGTGCCGGGACCGCCAAGTGCACCGCGACCGGCGGCGCGTTCTTCAGGCGTACGTGGCGCAGGGCGGGGTGGGTGTGTCTGCGGGCCACCGGCTCAGGGACCACTCCTACGCCGTGACCTGCCGCCACCGCCTCCAGCCACTCGTCGAAGTTGTCGGCGGTGCAGGCGAGTCGGGGGCGGCGGCCCTCGGGCCACAGCTCGGGGCGGGTGGTGCCGGTGACCGTGTTCACCACCAGGGGGACGTCGGCCAGCTCCGTCCAGTCCACGACGCGGCGGCCCGCGAGCTCCGCCGCGCCGCGTGCCACCACGGCGATGCGCGGCTCGTGGAGCAGGGCGCGGGTGTGGACGGCCGCGCCGGGCGGGATGTCGCCCCGTACGACCGCGATGTCGCAGGCGCCGGACTCCAGGCCCGCCAGCGGGGTGTCGCGCCGGACCAGGCGGACGCCCGCGCCGGTCGCCGCCTTGAAGGCGGAGCTCAGGGTGACGCAGGCCTCGGGCAGCACGGAGGTGAAGCCGAGCCGGAGCAGGGGCGGTTCGGCGAGGGGTGCGCGCAGCGCGGCGTCCAGGCGGGTCAGGAGCGGGGCGAGTTCCTCGCGCAGGCGTTGGCCGGCCTCGGTGAGTTCCACGCGGCGCGTGGTGCGGGTGAGCAGGCGGGTGCCGAGCGCCTGCTCCAGGGCGCGGACGGTGCGCGTGAGGGTGGGCTGGCCGGTGCGCAGGGCCGCCGCGGCGTGGGTGAAGTTCAGTTCGTCGGCCACCGCGAGGAAGCCGCGGAGGTGGCGGAGGTCGATCGAGGCCAGGTCCGGGCGTACTGCCTGCTCATCCATGTTTCCCCAGCATAAATCGGTGCTCGCGGGCATTTCCGCGGGCGTCGCGACGATGCCTACGTTTCCCTCCCGCGGCCTCGCAGGCCGCTTCGTACGAGGGAATTGGGTGGGGTGTTGTGCGCAAGATCTGGCTGCTGATGCTGGGGGCCTTCACATTGGGGCTCGACGCCTATGTGATGGCCGGGCTGCTGCCGGTGGTGGCGGCCGACCTGGGGACGAGCGTCTCCCTCGCGGGGCAGATGGTCACCGTCTTCACCCTCGCCTACGCCGTGAGCGCGCCGCTCGTCGCGGGGATGGCGTCAGGCGTGCGCCCCCGGGTGCTCATCATCGGCGCGCTCGGCGTCTTCACCCTCGGCAACGCGATGACCGCCCTCGCGCCGGGGCTCGGGGTGCTGCTCCTGTCCCGCGCCGTCGCGGGCGTCGGGGCCGGGGTCTACTCCGCGCTGTCCACCGCTGCCGCCGCCGCGCTCGTGCCGGGGGAGCGGCGTGGCCGTGCGCTCGCCCTGGTGATGGGCGGGATGAGTTCCGGCACGGTGCTCGGGGTGCCGCTCGGTGTGCTGCTCGCCGGACACGCCGGGTGGCGCGCCACGATGTGGGGCGTGACCGTGCTCGGTGTGGTCGCGCTCGCGGGGCTCGCCGGATGGCTGCCGACCGTGCCCGCCGACCCGCCGGTGCCCGCGCGGGCCAGGCTCGCCGCGCTCACCGACCGCGGTGTCGTACCCGTCGTCGGTGTCTCATTCCTCGGGGCGATCGCGAGCCTCGGCCTGTACACCTACCTCGCGCCGGTCCTCGACGCGGCGGGCGGCGTGGGGGAGGGCGACGTCGCGCCCTACCTGTGGGCCTGGGGCATCGGCGGGGTCATCGGCAGCGTCGCCGCCGGGCCGCTCGTGGACCGTACGGGAAGGGCGGTCGCCCTGGTCGGCGGGCTGATGGCGGCCCTGGTCATCGCCGTCGGCACGCTTCCGCTGCTCGGCGCCGCGGCCTTCCCCGCGCTCGTCGTCTGGGGCGCGGCGGGCTGGGCGCTCCAAGTCCCCCAGCAGCACCGCCTCCTGGCCCTGCGGGCGGAGCGCGGGACGGTGGCCCTGGCCCTCAACAACTCCGCGCTGTACCTGGGCAGCGCGGTGGGGTCCGCTCTGGCCGGTCTCGCCCTGTCGGCGGGACTCCCGGCCGACCGGCTGCCCTGGGCGGCGGCCGCGGTGGCGGCGGCGGGGCTGCTGCTGCACGCCGCGACCGGCGCGCGTGCCCGATACGGGCGCAGCCGATGCCCGGACCCGGCAGGCGTAGGTACCCTTGGATGCCATGAGCACTCTTGAGCCCGAGCCCGAGCGCGGGGCAGGTACGGGGACCCTCGTAGAGCCGACGCCGAAGGTGTCGCACGGTGACGGCGACCACGAGCGCTACGCGCACTACGTCCAGAAGGACAAGATCATGGCGAGCGCGCTCGACGGTACGCCCGTCGTGGCGCTCTGCGGCAAGGTGTGGGTGCCGGGCCGTGACCCGAAGAAGTACCCCGTCTGCCCCATGTGCAAGGAGATCTACGAGTCCATGGGCGCCGGTGGCGACAAGGACAAGGGCGGCAAGGACGGCAAGAAGTAGCCTCCGGCTCGGTCCACTGTCTTCCGCGCGGAGGGGGGGGGGGGGGGGGCCCCCCCCCCCCGGGGGGGGGTAGGTTGTTATAAAGCTGGGGAGTGAGCGCCGACGCGCTGGTTTGGGGGGGGTTTTTAAACAAACGCTAGCCCGCAGTACCAGACCTTTT